>NZ_BKNN01000016.1 GCF_008993995.1 Acinetobacter brisouii | reverse complement strand
AGTGCGAGAAACTTTCAAAGCCAAGTCAATGAGATTCATGCACGAGTGGCAGTATTAAATAGATTTACCGATTTAGGCAGACCTCACACCCGAGTTGTCACTTAAATTTGAGTAGATATGGGAAATCATAGTTTTTAAATCTTTGTGCAACAAAGCCCATGCATACTCGAAAATATTTGGTTTAGATATATTCATGCATACTAGCGACTCATTGGGTCAATTCAATTTTTAAGAAAATCTCCATTACACTGGGGAGATATGAAACGCATTAATTTTTGATCTGATCTAGACGAGAAAGTCGGTATAACTCAACGATAAACAAGGTGAATTATACCGTTCTTCTTAGATTTTCTTCTCATCAATGTTGAGTGCGCTGATTGCAAGTACTGCCTGAGTACGGTTTTGCACACCAAGTTTTCTGAAAATTGCGGTCACATGCGCTTTAATTGTCGCTTCCGAAACATCTAGCTCATAGGCAATTTGTTTGTTCAACAAACCTTCCGCCACCATCATCAATACACGGAACTGTTGAGGAGTTAAAGACTGTATCCGTTCTGCCAAGGCAGTCTCATCAGCAGCTCGTGGGTCAAAGCTAATGTTGGCAGGTAAATTTGGTGGTAACCAGATTTCCCCTTCCATCACATGGCGAATCGCTTCTCCAATATGGCTTGGATGCGCCGATTTAGGAATATATCCCATTGCGCCATGTGCGATTGCACGTTGGATAATGCTAGCTTCTTCATGGGCTGAAACCACAATAATCGGAATCGAAGGATATTGGGCACGGACATGGACTAAAGCTGAAAAACCCGAAGCGCCTGGCAAATTTAAGTCCAACAAGACCAAATCTGGCTCAGTTCCATTTTCAAGGCGTTCGTAAAATTCGTTTACTGCTGCTGTTTCATGAATTTGCGCTTGCGGAAAGCTATAACGCACTGCTTGAATCAGCGCGTGACGAAACAGAGGATGATCATCAACGATTAATATATTCATAAGCGATTTGGCTGTATTTGGCGTAGCCTAGCATTCCTGTCTGTGCTACGACTTTATCTATGTATACAAATATTACCGAATTTTTGCCAACTTTGTTGCCTTATTCGATATTTTTCTGCATTTTTACTCGCAGTTGAAAACATAGCATCCACAATTCAGATTCTAAAATTGCATGCTACTTCTGCTCTAAACTGGTTCTAACATACTGCATTTTTATAGATAAATCAAAAAGATGTTCCATGTAACCTGAATGATAAAGCCATAAAAAAACCGAATATTCTATAAATATCTTAACTCTAGAATGCCACCTTTCAGTGGCATTTATTTAAGCTATATTCATTATTTTGCATAAAAAATTTGCTATTTAATTGAATTTTCAGTCAATAGCATCAGCAATTGCTCAACCACTTGTGGCTCGGCCAGTGTGGATGTATCGCCCAAACTATCCAGTTCTCCTGCCACAATTTTACGCAAAATACGTCGCATAATCTTACCCGAACGGGTTTTGGGTAAAGCATTGACTAGATAAATCAAATCAGGAGTCGCAATTGGCCCAAGCACTTTTCTCACCCATGCAATCAGCTCATAGCGTAACTGTTCCGATGCAGCCCGATCTGCTTGCAAAATCACAAAAGCACAGATTCCCTGACCTTTAATTGCATGAGGCATGCCCACCACAGCCGCCTCGGCAACCGCTTCATGTGCAACCAATGCACTTTCAATTTCGGCTGTGCCCAAACGGCGCCCTGAGATATTGAGGACATCATCGACTCGACCTGTAATCCAGTAATAACCATCGGCATCACGGCGAGCGCCATCCCCTGTAAAGTAATAACCTCGATATGTTGCAAAATAAACGTCGATAAAACGCTGTGGATTTCCCCAAATGCTGCGCATCTGCCCTGGCCATGCGCTCTTAATGGCTAGATTTCCTTCACCTATACCATCGATTTCATGTCCTTCTGCATCAAGTAGTACAGGTTGCACACCATAAAATGGACGCGTTGCTGATCCTGGTTTCAGTGCCGTTGCACCTGCAATCGCAGTGATCATCATGCCACCTGTTTCTGTTTGCCACCATGTATCGATGATTGGGCAACGTTTCTCACCCACCACATCATAAAACCAATGCCATGCTTCAGGATTAATCGGTTCACCAACTGTGCCCAATAATCGTAATGTTGAGCGATTACTCTCACGGACATAAACATCACCTTCTCGCATCATGGCGCGAATCGCTGTGGGTGCTGTATATAGAATCGTCACTTTATGTTTATCAATAATATGACCCACTCTTGCCCATGTTGGATATTGTGGAATTCCTTCAAACATCACTGTGGGTTGTGCCTGTGGCAAGTGGAGCATATACCGCATAGGAATGCCCTGTAATCCATCCAATATCTGCTGTACACCAATACACATCATCCTGTTTTAAATCAAAAACCTCCCTAAAAGTCGTCACGGCATAAACCAGATAGCCTCCAGTGGTATGCAAGACACCTTTCGGTTTTCCTGTTGAACCTGAGGTATATAAAATAAACAGTGGATCTTCCGCGTTCATAGGCTCAGGTGGACAACGCTCATCTACTTCCATTTGCAGCATGTGATACCACAAATCCCGTTCAGGATAAAAGTGGATAGGATTGCCTGTGCGATGTACCACCACAACATATTCAACTGTATGTGTTCCACGCTGCTCCAATGCCAAATCAACATTTTTCTTCAATGGTAGCAACTTGCCACCACGCATCCCTGCATCAGCGGTAATCACCATTTTGGCTTGGCTGTCTTCAATTCGGCTTGCCAAGGCATCGGGAGAAAATCCGCCAAACACCGCACAATGCACAGCTCCAATCCGAGCACAGGCTAACATCGCAATCGTGGCTTCACTAATCATGGGCATATATAAAATGACTCGATCACCTTTTTGAATGCCATATTTTTTGAGCGCATTGGCAAAGCGGCACACTTCTGCATACAGCTCTTTGTAGGAAATAATTTTATGCCGAGAGGGATGATCTCCTTCCCAAATAATGGCGGGTTTATTCGGATGTTCTTTTAAATGCCGATCTAGACAATTGGCACAAACATTCAGCTGACCATCTGCAAACCATTCAATTTTAAAATTTTCAGGGTCATAACAGGTATTTTTGACCTGAGTAAAAGGTCGAATCCAGTCAATAGCACGGGCTTGCTCCGCCCAAAATTGCTCTGGATGTTCAATGGATTGTTGGTAGCGCTGAAAATATTCATGTTCCAAAGTGCGCGCTGTCGTTTTAAACTCCTCAGGAACAGGGTAAAGCTCTTGCATAGACTGACTTCCTTGATCAAATGGACGCAATTCATCATGAAATGCGTATTGTTTTTGCTTGCTACTTTTCCACTACAGCCATTATTTAAGTACAATATTTCAGCATACTGCAGGCTTAAATCGTATATTTATTATACATATTCGAATTTTATGAGGGGTTCTATGCCAACGCAATCATCTCCATCTTTTTTTGGTAAAGTAACGCCTCAACCACGTCGCTCACTGTTGTCAGGTGCAGGTCGCCTAGGGCGTTTAAGCTATATCGCACGTTCAGGTTTGTGTCACTTGTTGATGGTCAGCCTTTTCTCAATCGCCGTTCATTTCTTGAATCTATTGAATTGGCACAGCATGATGTTTCGCATGCATCTGTTTTGGGAACATCCATTTTTATTGATGTTTGGCGGCGTCTTTTTGTTGCTGACTTATGCTTATCTCATGAGTATTTTTCTGATCCAACGCCTGCACGATTTAAATCAAAGTGGCTGGTTAAGTTTACTCTTACTGATTCCTGTACTGAATCTGATCTTCGGCTGCTATGTGGTCTTGGCAGGTGGTACACCCAAGCTCAATGCCTATGGTGTTGTGCCACATACTGCGTTATGGGAAAAATTATGTGCTTGGGGCATGATTGTATTTTTCCTATTGGGATTGATGAGCACCAGCCTGCGTATTTCATATTTAATTGACCATGGGCAACTGGAGCATCCACAACGCTTGATTAAACACAGCATGCAATATTTCTAAATATATCTACGTTTCTTAACTGAACTTTTTGTTTTTTCAGGCAAAATATAGTGTTTCGCAGTTTGGGATAAATACACGTGGCAGAAAATAGTGCTTCAACCATACAAAATATGGCGCAAGATACCAGTCATCTTCTTCAAGATGCCAGTAAAAAAACCACACAGGCCGTGCTTGAACATAGCAGCAAGTACCATGATGCTTACACCACGATCGACAAGATTATGGACAGTTTTTGGGAGCGCGTTCCTTATATCTGTATTGCGATTGCGGTTTTTATTATTTTCTGGCTACTCACCAAACTGTTTAAATTATTTTTAAGTAAAACCTTAGAAAACCGCTCTTATACTCGGCAAAATTTGGTCTTGGTTCTCAATCGAGTTGGGACGTCAGCCATTCTTTTCTTTGGTTTCTTGATTGGTCTTGTGATTGCAATCCCGGGTTTCACTCCAAGTCAACTGATGAGTGCTTTGGGAATTGGCTCTGTCGCGATTGGTTTTGCATTTAAAGATATTTTCCAAAACCTACTTTCAGGTATTTTAATTCTACTCAGCGAACCATTCCGCATCGGTGATGACATCGTCTGTAATGGCTTAGAGGGAACGGTCGAAGATATTCAGATTCGGGCTACTTTTTTACGCTCTTATGATGGTCGCCGTATTGTCATTCCCAATGCTACGGTCTATACCAGTGCGATTACCGTCAACACCGCTTATCAGCGCCGCCGTTGTGAATTTGTGGTGGGAATTGGCTATGAAGATGATGTCAAAAAAGCCAAAGACATTATTCGGAAAATTTTAGATGAAAATCGCAACGTACTCAGTCAACCTGCTTTTTCGGTGAATGTCACAGCTTTAGCTGATTTTTCTGTCAACCTGACCGTCCGCTGGTGGGTCGATACAACAGAAACAACAATTGCAGCTTCTACCAGTGAAATTCAGGAACATGTTATGGTTTCATTTGAAGAACATGGAATTTCAATTCCTTATCCTGTTCGTGAAGTTAAAGTTTCCAATATGACACCTGAATTATCTCTCAACAAATCTTCAGATGCCTAAACGCCCCAAAATATAAGAAATCGCTGTTTCAGTTCTTAAAATACGGTTGCCCAAGCTAAAGCTTTGGCAACCGTTTTTTTCAAGCAATTCAACTTCATAAGGAATAAAACCACCTTCAGGGCCAATCAATACTTGGCAATGTGCGGTTTTCACAGTAGGTAAACCTTGCTGTGCATAAGGATGTGCCACAAAACTTGGGCTTTCAGGCATTGTCCACTCTGACAATACATCTTCCACAAAGGGTTTAAAACGACGATACAGCTCTATTTTAGGAGCAATGGTATCACCTGCCTGTTCCAAGCCTAAAGTCACATAATCATCAAGCTGTTGTAAAAATGGGCTTTGCCAGTAGCTTTTATCAACCCGATAACTGTGGATAAGTACCAACTTTTCCACACCCAAAGTCACACTGTCCATCACCAGACGACGCAAAACTTTGGGACGAGGTAAAGCCACAATCAAGGTCACAGGTAATTTTTCAGGAATCGCCAATTCCTGAATCGGTTTGACCAAGACTTGCTCTGCCGTAATGGCTTGAACCTCAGTCAAATAACGCTTGCCTTGACGAATGCCAACCTTGAGCTGATCACCGACTTTCAGGTCGAGATGCTGCTGTAAATGCTGTAATTGGCGCGATTCTCGAATTTCCCAAAGTGCTTGTTCGGGTTGCGCTGACAATAAAACGAGATTCATGAGTGTTGTAAAAACCGATCAATCAATTGGATATGACGCAGGAGTGAACCTTGGTTCTTCTGCAAAATGGTGGTGGCTCGTTGTACCCTCTGTTGACGCTGTTCCACATTGTTCAGTAACTCAGTGAATCTCTGGCAAGCTTGCTGAGCATCCTGTACCACGTCAACCGCTGCATTGTTCGCGAATTCATCGACAATCTGCTGGAAATTAAAATAGTTTTTCCCCAAGACCGTTGCGACACCTAGCGCTACAGGTTCCAAAATATTGTGCCCGCCACCAGGTTCATTCAAAGAACCGCCAACATAGGCGACTTGGCTCAAGGCATACCACAACCACAGCTCGCCCATACTATCAGCCAAATACACTTGGGTATTGGCATCTACGGCTTGTTGTAGGCTGCGGCGCTTCACATTCAAACCCAGTTGCTCAGCCACTTGGAACACTTCATCAAAGCGTTCAGGATGACGTGGCACCACGATACACAATAGGCTTGGATCAGCTTGCAAGGTTGCTTTGAGTTCCGTGAGCAGTTGGTGTTCTTCAGGCGCATGGGTACTGGCAAGCACGATGACTTTACGCTGCGTCAGTTGCCAATCTAGATGCAACTGCTCAGCTTGTACCGCAACCCAATCAGGCGCAGCAATATCAAATTTAACATTCCCCACCACACTCATTGAGGTGGTTGATTGACCCAAACTGGCAAATCGCTGCAAAGTCGCCTGATCTTGCGCAGCAATCCAGCTTAACTGACTCAGCATCGGAGAGGTTAAACGCTTAAATTTGGCATAGCCTTTGGCTGACTTTTCAGACAATCGGGCATTCAGTAAAAGCTGAGGAATATTGTGTTCTGCCACACATTGCAACAGATTTGGCCACAGCTCGGTTTCCATCAACAGTAAAATTTTTGGTTGGTAGCGATCAATAAAAGCATTGACCAAATATTGCTGATCGACAGGTAAAAAGACCGCTTGAAAAAGCTTTGGATAACGTTGTTCAAATAACGACTTTGCCCGTGCCTGCCCTGTGCGCGTGGTATTGGTGACTAGGACAGCCTGACCTTGCTGTAAATAATATTCAATCAGAGGCTGAGCCGCATTGGTCTCACCAACTGACACCGCATGAAACCAGATCACCTGAGTATTTTTAGGGGTTTGAAAAGGGCCAAAGCGTTCAGTGATTTCATTTTGAAAATCGGCAAGATGCCCTGAGCGTTTGTTTAAACGCCAGCGGTACAAGGGTTTGATACCTGCCAACAGCCAGTTATACCAAAATGGAGTTTTCAACGTTGAAATCGCTTGGGTCATCCAAATCTTAAAATCAGAAAAAAAGTGTGCCTATTATGCGTAAAAAATTTTAAAAGAACAGGGTTCATCTGCAACAAAAAAAGCCAATGTAAATGACTTCACATTGGCTTTTCAGAGATGCTTTTAAGCAGGAATTACAAACCTTGCTTTAAGCTCGCTTCAATAAATTTGTCCAGATCACCATCTAGCACTGCACCTGTATTTGAGTTTTCAACGCCTGTACGCAAGTCTTTAATGCGTGAGTCATCCAAAACGTATGAACGAATCTGACTGCCCCAACCGATATCCGATTTTGAATCTTCAAGCGCTTGAGCAGCTTCGTTACGCTTGCTCATTTCAAGTTCATACAATTTTGCACGTAACTGTTTCCATGCATGGTCACGGTTGGCATGTTGTGAACGTTGGTTCTGACACGCCACCACAATGCCTGTTGGCGTATGGGTTAAACGTACCGCAGAATCGGTTTTGTTAATGTGCTGACCACCCGCACCCGAAGCACGGTAAGTATCGGTACGAACATCGGATGGATTGATGTCAATTTCAATGTTGTCATCCACTTCAGGAGAAACGAACACTGCAGAGAAAGAGGTATGGCGGCGGTTACCTGAGTCAAATGGTGACTTACGCACTAAACGGTGCACGCCTGATTCGGTACGCAACCAACCGTAAGCATATTCACCTTCGACACGAATGGTGGCAGATTTAATCCCTGCAACATCGCCATCCGATTCTTCCATCAGTTCAGCTTTAAAGCCGTGACGTTCGATCCAACGCATATACATACGTAACAACATTGACGCCCAGTCTTGTGCTTCTGTACCCCCAGAACCCGCCTGAATCTCCACATAGCATGGATTTGGGTCCATTGGATTGCTAAACATACGGCGGAATTCAAGTTTTGCCAGCTCTTTTTCGGCCGAAGTGAGTTCAGCCTGCACATCGACCAACAAACTTTCATCATCGGCTTCTACAGCCAAATCCAGCATGGCTTGGGCATCTTCAAGCTGAGTCGCTAAACCGTCTAGCACATTCAAGACGTTTTCCAACTCACCTTTTTCTTTGGCCATGGCTTGCGCACGGCTTTGATCATTCCAAATCGCTGGATCTTCAAGCTCACGTAGGACTTCTTCTAAACGTTCTTTTTTCAGATCGTAGTCAAAGATACCCCCGTAGTGTTTGACTACGATCAGTTAAATCTTTTAATTGGTTTAGATACGGATTGATTTCCACGTGAAACTTCTCTCTAGAGCCATAAAATTTGCGCTATTTTAACATAGAGTGTGATGAGGTGATATGCTACTGATTTTCAAAATATGACACGGTTGCCAAAAGCTTTCTCGATTCACAGAAAAGCATCAAACATCATTTGTAACAAAAATATATGCTGAATATTTAAACAAAAATCACAAAGCCATAACACTATTAATAAAACACTACATATTATATTTTTATTTATTATCAATATTTTAAATTAAATTATTTACACACACTTACTTTCGTACAGTCTGATTACTTTATCAGAATTGACCACTTGGTATTTTCTACTAAACTTAAACTTGTAACAAAAAATGAAAATCAAGCTTTCTAAGGGGAAGTGACATGAAAAAAACACTCATTGCAACTACAGTACTTCTTGCAGGACTCAGTGTGACCAGTATGGCAAATGCCTACCAAGCTGAAGTTGGAGGCTCTTATAACTACTTAGACCCAGATCATGCTGATGGTGTCAGTCAAGTTGGTGTGAATGGAACCTACTATTTTAATCCTGTAGAAACACGTAATGCACCACTCGCTGAAGCTGCCTTTTTAGATAAAGCCAGCAATGTGCATGGTAGTGTTAACTATGGTGACAATAGTGGCACCAAAAATACTACCTATAGCGCAGGTGCTGAATATTACGTTCCAAACTCTGACTTCTACTTAGGTGGTAATGTTGGACGTAATGAATACAAAGTAGATAATACGGGTATTGACCGTAAAACCACCCTATACAATGCCGAAGTCGGTTACTTGCCAGCACCAGGTTTATTGGTTGCTGTTGGTGCACAAGGCTATGACACCAAACATGGTGGCGATGGCGTAGATCCGACCTTACGTGCCAAATACGTCACTCAAGTCGGTCAGCATGACATCAACCTTGAAGCACGTGGTGTGTTTGGGGATGATGAAAACAAACAATACTATGTCGCAGGTGATTACTACATCGATAAAACGTTAAGTTTCGGTGTGGACTACAGCAAAGACAAATCGATTGATGAAGATCAATGGGGTCTGACTGCGAAGAAATACTTTAACAATAATGTCAGTGTCGATGGTCGTTTAGGCTTTGGCGATGACTACAACACCTATAGTGTGGGTGCATCGTATCGCTTCTAACAAATAACCCTCATAAAAAACCGCTCAAACGAGCGGTTTTTTATTGTTCCAAATGCATAATATGCAGTTGTAAATTAGTTGAGCCATTAAAATCATTTTTTTCAAGGCGATAGACTAAACGGACTTGCATGTGCATGGGATCAAACTCAAATCGATCAATCGCATTAAAAGCAATCGCATCGAGACTTTTTCCATTTTCCAACCCTAAACGCAGCTTGAGATGACGCTCTTTCAGCCAGCGATAATCCAAGATTGCAAAAGTTCCTTCAAAAGTCGGCAATGGAAATTTCTGTCCCCACGGCCCAAGTTGCTCCAAAGTCGCTAAAGTTTGCAAATGAAAAGCATCGACAGGTAATTCACCATCTGTCCACAACACTTCTTCAAATAACTGTGCATCCATTTCGGCAATCAGTGCAGTAAAAACCTGCTGAAACTCAGTAAAATACTGCTTTTCAATGGTCAAACCTGCGGCTGCGGCATGTCCACCAAAGTAACGCACCAAGTGTGGATGACGTTCAGCGACCCGTTCAATCGCATCGCGAATATGAATGCCATCAATCGAACGAGCAGAGCCTTTCAGATGAATTCCATCTTCATCGGCTGCAAAAATAATACTCGGACGGTGAAACTGCTCTTTCAGGCGACCTGCAACAATCCCAATCACCCCTTGGTGCCAATGTGGCTCAAACATTACCAGTGCCGCAGGCAAATCTGTCTGATCGAGGCGAATCTGCTCTAAAGTTTGCAAGGCATCTTGCTTAATCTGCGATTCAACCTGACGGCGCTCTTGGTTGAGCTGATGAAGCTGCTGTGCAAGGTGATAGGCTTGTTGTGTATCTTGTGCCAATAGACATTCAATGCCGATGTCCATAGTTTCCATTCGCCCCGCGGCATTAATCCTTGGCCCCAAGACAAAACCGAGATCCTGTGCCTGTAGCTGTGCAGGATCTCGTCCTGCAATATCTAACAACGCGAGAATACCGATACGACATTGCTGCTGACGCATGCGCTGAACGCCTGCATCCACCAAAATTCGGTTGTTATAGTCAAGACTCGCCACATCGGCATAGGTACCCAAAGCTACCAAATCCAGATATTGCGTCAGTTGGCTGCTCGTTTTACCGTGCTGACGGCGCAAACTGGCAAGATTGGCCAGCACATAAAATGCCACCCCAACACCTGCCAAGGACTTACTTGGAAAATCACAGCCGAGTTGATTGGGATTGACCACTGCTTCGGCATTGGGTGTGGGTTTAGTGGTTAAGTGATGATCGGTAATAATCACCTGCATTCCATGCTGTTGTGCCTGCTCAACCCCTGCATGACTGGAAATACCGTTATCGACCGTAATCATCAATTTGGGCTGATATTTTTCCTGTACCAGATCGGCAATTTTCGGGGTCAGACCATAGCCATACTTAAAACGGTCAGGCACGACATAATCGACTTTTGCCCCCATATCTCGGAGTGCCAACAGCATCAGTGCTGTACTGGTTGCACCGTCAGCATCATAATCCCCGACAATCACGATCTGCTGCTGCTGATCAATCGCACGATCCATTAACTCGATGGCAGCCTGTAAGCCTTTCAACTCTGGTTTCAGCAAATGCTTGAGCTTTAAATCCAGCTCTTGCGGTGAAGTTACCCCACGACGTGCCAAAATTTGGGCAATAAAAGGCAACATGCCCTGAAAATCTTCAGGGCGTGTTAGCAAAGGTCTTTGTTTAATCTGTATTTTTTTCATCTTATGGCATTAAACGCTGTAAAACCCACTGTCCATCTTGCAATTCATAACGCAAACGGTCATGTAGACGATTTGGGCGACCCTGCCAGAATTCATAGCTTTCTGGCTGTAAACGGTAACCGCCCCAGAACTCAGGCTTTTTCAGTTCAGTTTCATCAGCCACAGCATCATGCAAAGTTTCAAAACGCTGTTGTAACTCCGCACGCCCAGCAATCACGCCACTTTGTGGGGTGCTGATATGTGCTGCAATTTGACTGTCACGCGGGCGTTTATGATAGTAATCAGTCGATTCTGCTTCAGAGATTTTGCTCACTCGACCATGAATACGGACTTGACGTTCTAAGCTCGGCCAGTAAAACAAAAATTCGGCATAAGGATTAGCTGCCAAGTCCAAGCCTTTTTGACTATCATAATTGGTATAAAAATCATAGCCTGCTTCAGTCGCGCCACGCAGTAACAAGGTACGCACATGCGGGCGTCCTTGTGCATCGGCTGTTGCAACCGACATCGCATAGGGTTCATGCAAATTGGCAGCCAAAGCAAAATTAAACCAGTCTAAAAACTGCTGATGTGGCTGTGCTTGTACTTGAGTTTCAAGCAACTCACCCTGTTCATAACTTAAACGAAGTTCACTTAAATCTTTAATTACATCTTTCATCATTGCTTCCTTTTAAGCATGTTGACGAATAGCATCTGCCAAGTGATTCGCCAGATCGGTCACTTCTTGTAATTGATCACCTTCAACCATGACACGAATCACAGGCTCAGTTCCTGATTTACGAATCAGAATACGACCACGACCCTTTAATTGCTGCTCAGCTTGTTCAAATTCAGTGACCAAAGCAGGAATTGCAAATGGGTCAATCATGTGTTCTAAACGAACATTGACCAGCACTTGTGGGAATAAGGTAAAACCTTCGACCAACTCATGCAGCGCTTTGTTTTGCTCAACCATCACCGTTAAGACTTGCAATGCAGAAATAATGGCATCGCCTGTAGTGCTTTTATCGAGAGTTAAGATATGCCCAGACGGCTCACCACCAATGATCCATTGGTTATCTTCAAGCGCTTGTAATACATAGCGGTCACCCACTTTGGCACGTACAAATGGTACATTGGCTTTTTCTAATGCCAACTCAAGCGCCATATTGCTCATTACTGTTCCAGCAATACCTTGCGGTTTATTCTTCGCTTGGGTCGCTAGAATATAGAGAATGTGATCACCATCAATCAGGTTCCCAAATTTATCGACCAAGATGACACGATCGGCATCTCCATCGAAGGCAATCCCGATATCCGCACCCTGCTCAACGACCGCTTTTTGTAAATTTTCAGGATGTGTTGAACCACAGTGTTCATTAATATTTAAACCATTTGGCTCATTGTAAATCGCCGTGACTTTAGCACCGAGTT
This sequence comes from Acinetobacter brisouii, assembly GCF_008993995.1. GTDB lineage: Bacteria > Pseudomonadota > Gammaproteobacteria > Pseudomonadales > Moraxellaceae > Acinetobacter > Acinetobacter brisouii_A. The sequence goes on along the minus strand of NZ_BKNN01000016.1, from coordinate 41,071 downwards.
CCAAAAAGACCGCAGGGCCAACGTTGTAAGCAGCACCATTGGCACAGTCCACCACAATGCGTAAATTGCGCAAATTGAAATGGTACGGGAAGGTCGATTTACAAAATTCGATATAACGACCATTGGCATCTTTAACACGCACACTTTTACCCAGTTGTGCTGTATCTTCAATCACGATGTCTTTTTCTAGTTCTTGGTTGATCGCATTTTGGAGTTCATCAGGCAGTTTTTTACCTTCACCTGAGAAGAATTTAATACCGTTATCGAAATATGGATTATGTGAAGCAGAAATCACGATACCCGCATCAGCATGTAAGGCACGAGTCAAATGTGCAATCGCTGGGGTTGGTAAAGGCCCAAGCAAATGTACATAAACACCTGCTGCATTCAAACCTGCTTGTAAAGCAGACTCTAAAATATAACCCGATAAACGCGTGTCTTTCCCCATAACCACAACAGGTTTATGCTTTGGATCTTGTTTTTTTAGAACTTTTCCTGCTGCAAAACCCAGCTTCAAGGCAAATTCTGGCGTAATTGGAAGTTGACCAAATTTTCCACGAATTCCGTCTGTGCCAAAATAACTCATGCTGTTCTCACTGGTGCTCTTAGGTTTGTAAAACAAACCCTAATTCGTCATACATAATTTGTAATACTTTACACCATAACAAAAAAGCCGTCATGAACTGACGGCTTCTTATACAACTTTTTTACTAAAAAACCATTAACCAATACGGTAGTTTGGCGCTTCTTTAGTAATCGTTACATCATGTACGTGAGATTCTTGCATACCTGCTGCCGTAATTTTTACGAACTTGGCATTTTCATGCAAATCTTTAATGGTTGCAGAACCTGTGTAACCCATAGATGAACGTAAACCGCCCATCATTTGGTGAACAATCGCACTCATTGGCCCTTTGTAAGGTACACGACCTTCGATACCTTCTGGAACCAATTTCTCAGCACCCGCTTTAGCATCTTGGAAATAACGGTCCGCAGAACCTGAAGAACCCGCCATTGCACCCAAAGAACCCATACCACGGTAAGCTTTGTAGTAACGACCTTGGAAGAATTCAACTTCGCCTGGTGCTTCCTCAGTACCCGCCATCAATGAACCTACCATGATGGTGCTTGCACCCGCAGCGATGGCTTTTGCCATGTCGCCAGAGAAACGAATACCACCGTCAGCGATTAAAGGAATCTGACCTTTCAATGCACTTGCAACATTGTCGATTGCAGAGATTTGTGGAACACCGATACCCGCAACAATACGTGTTGTACAGATTGAACCAGGGCCAATACCGACTTTAACAGCATCTGCACCCGCATCAAGAAGTGCTAAAGCTGCATCGCCAGTCGCAATGTTCCCGCCGATCACTTGTACTTGTGGGTAATTTTGTTTCACCCAACGTACACGCTCAATCACGCCTGCTGAATGCCCATGTGCTGTATCAACAACAATCACGTCCGCGCCCGCTTCAACCAAAGCTTCAACGCGTGCAGGAGTTTCAACACCTGTACCCACAGCAGCACCTACACGTAAACGACCAAGGTCATCTTTACATGAATTTGGGAATGACTCCGCTTTACGGAAATCAGTTACGGTGATTAAACCTTTTAAAGCATGGCTATCGTCGACAACCAAGACTTTTTCAATACGGTGTTTTTGTAATAAGGTTTGAATTTCTTCTTTCGATGCACCTTCTTTCACTGTGACCAAACGCTCTTGTGGCGTCATAATATTGCTCACAGGCTGTTCAAGATTAGTTTCAAAGCGTGTATCACGACCGGTTACAATTCCGACCACTTTGCCATCTTGAACTACAGGCACACCACTGATGTTATTTGCTTTAGTAATTTCAATCAATTCGCGTACAGTTGTCGCTGGTGTCACCGTAATCGGATCTTTCACCATACCTGCTTCGAATTTTTTCACACGGCGTACTTCAGCGGCTTGGGCTGCGATATCCATGTTTTTATGAATAATACCAATACCACCATTTTGCGCCATGGCAATTGCCATACGTGACTCGGTCACCGTATCCATAGCGGCAGAAACAAGCGGGATATTAAGCTGAATGCCACGAGTCAGGCGTGACTTAAGAGAAACATCTTTTGGGAGGACAGTAGAATAGGCAGGGACTAATAAGACATCATCGAAGGTTAGCGCTTCTTGAACGATGGTCAGCATAACAAACTCACTGGTAAATTCCGTGAGCTATTATAAACAAATTTCTCCTAAAAATGCATGTTCAGTCCATTGAAAAATGCAAAAAATCCAAATGGCTTGGATTTTTTGCATTGAAGTGAAAACTTAGAGCGGAACGCTAAAAATACGTTCGTTCATCAAATCCATACCACATTGCAGATTTTCAGCCCAATCCAAGAACTGGTCAATCTGCTCTTTACCCACAAATGGCGTACCATGTTGCGGTACGATCATGTCCAAATCTAATTGGCGAACCATTTTCACCCATAGGCGTAAAATGCTATTGCTGCCCATATAGCGCTGATGGAAACCGCGCATTTTTGGCAAATGATCATTGAAACTTTGAATGGGAATATTGGCATCATCAACCATCGATGCCCCCATATCACCTGAGAACAAAATCTTTGCAATTGGATCGTAGAACTGGAAATTCCCCACAGAGTGCAAGAAATGTGCAGGAATAGCGACCATGACACTATTGCCCAATGGAATACGCATTCCTTGATCAGGCAGTTCAATCAGGCGTTCTTCCCAACTCCCTTTCATACGGTCACTCATAAATGATGAGTTTAAGTGTGGCAAGAAACGCGCCCAAAGTTTTGAAGCGACAATCTTGGCATCGGTATAGACCAACCAGCGTGGCATAGAGGTAATAATGTCAGGGTCTTGGTGCGATGCCATGACATAGTCAAGATTCTTTAATTTGGTATATTTATTGAGTTCCATCGTCAATGGAACATAAGTTAAATCTCCACCTGGATCTAGTACCGCTGCACGCCCATTATCAATAATTAAGAACTGATTGGCCTGCACGCCCTCGCCCTTAACTAGACTGGTGAAGCTGATACATTTATGTGTGCCGTTATCAAACAGCACCTGCGATGTTGTACGTTCAAACATCTTCCCTAGACCCCAAGATATGAGTAAATTATTATCACCTATACGTTATATGGATTTTAGTTTACATACAATCACAGATGATTAAAAAAATTTAACAAAATTTGCTGAACAGTCAAAAAGCCTCAGAAAAATTGAGCTGATTTTCATACTCTTAGAAGATCGATGACCAATAGTGCTGTGCCAAAGTGACCACACCCACTGCCAGAAAAATAAATGCACCAAATTTATGAATTAATGGGATTGGTAATTTGTCGGCAAGTTTATTCCCGATAAAGACTGCAGGTCCATCGGCAAGCATCATACCAACAGTTGTCCCTAGCATTACCAAGAATACACTATTGAACTGAGCGGCTAAGGCAACAGTTGCAATTTGGGTTTTATCGCCAATTTCTGCCAAGAAAAATAAGATAAAGGTCGCACCAAATACCCCAAAACGCTGCCATTTAGCGATTCCATCATCTTCTTCATCAATTGAATCAGGAATGAGCATCCAGATCGCCATTGCGATAAAACCAAGTGATAAAATCCAGATCATGACAGATTGAGGCACAATTTGAGTTAACCACTGACCTAATACGGCAGACAGACCATGATTTAAGGTCGTTGCAGCAAGAATTGCAATTAAAATTGGAATGGGTTTACGAAAGCGGGCAGCAAGCAAAAGGGCAAGAAGTTGTGTTTTATCGCCAATTTCAGAGACAAATACAGCACCAAGGGAAAAAAGGAAGACTAACATGATTTTTTCTCTGGCTAGCAAAATTTGCCTATGACTTATCCCTCCTGCTAGCCATGATCAGAACAAATCTGATTGCAGAGTGATAAATCAAAGGTCTTGCCAACAAAAGAAAGCTTTAAAGAAAGCTTAATTGGTTTTGCTATGATGACCATGTTCGTTTGAGAACAAGTATGTTGATCATCATCTATTTACAAACGTAAATAGCGGCTACTCCCCAATGAAGTGTGTGGACATTATATAAATCTAAATCGTTTTTTCAAAACATTTCTTTACTTCTAATAAAAAAAAGGCTATGAAATAGCCTTTTTTCAATCACTTAATTTAACGCCAGATTTATCTTCTTCGATTGCTCATCACTTAGAAGTTCACACGTACGCTTAAACCTGCCACCCATGCATCATCCACTTCTTTCACACCACCTGGCTGATGGATATATTGAATATTTGGACGAATCATGATGCTTGGTGACCAGTTATAGGTATAGTTCAACTCAACATCGACTTCATCATGCTGAACGGGCTTATAACTCGCATTTAAATAATCTGCGCTGGTCAATCCATTGCTGGCATTGATCGACTCTTCAAGTGCTGTCACACGTTTATTGACTTGGAAACGTGCCACACCTAAGGCAATCGAGTCTTGAGGACGCATGTCAAACAAGCCTTTATACCAGAGTGCAAACTGCTGGCTATATTCAACTTTGCTGGTGGCTTTATCGTTAAAGGTAAAGTTTGCCGTTGCATATAAACCATGTTTTGGATCAGATGAATTCTCTGTCAACTTTTGTTGCATGTTGATCCAGAAACTGTGTTTATTGTCATGTACCTTACGCTTGGCAGCAGAACTGGCAAAGTTACCATTGGCATCAGTTGCAATATCTGTGGCATCTGCGGTTGAGTAGAATGCTCCAACTTTATATTCGCCAGGCAAGCCATTCAATTTTGGTTTCCATGCCAGCTCAACAGGAATGGTCGCACCACTGGTTTCTCTCATTTCTAAGTTAAAACCACCATTTTCTTTGGTGTTCTGTGGATTAACTTCATAAACGCCTGTGGCAATCGACCACTCAGGTGTGAATTGGTACTTGGCATTGATTGCCCAAACACTGACAGGTGCGTTGTACCAAACATCTCCAACCACTTTACCAAGCAATGAACCACAAAGTCCCCAGTTCTGGAATTCACACTGGCTTGAGTTAAAGTCTTCGCTAAAGCCCATACGACCAAATTTCACTTGGAATTTATTGTCGTCAAAGCCTTTTTTAATCCACATTTGGTTAATACGCCAAGACTGTCCACGCCCATAAATCTCTTGGGTTGTACTTAGCTGCGCAGCACGAGGATCTGCTGTACGTTTGGTTGCTAATGATGCCCCATCACGTTCAGTAATCACCAAACTGGCTTGGGTATCCTTCCAACCTGCGATCTTATTGAGATCAAAACTCACCCCTAATTTTAATTGGCTTGCATTATAAATACGCTGATCATCGTTATAACCGCCATCAACATTACTTGCTGACTGGTTAACAAACGACATATCAAATTTATACCCTTTGTCCTGTAAAGCTTGGCGTTCCCCATTCCAGTCGCCAAGTAACCACTGACGATCGGTTGACCAAGGTTCGTTGGCAAAAGCCAAAGAACTCATCACAGATAAAATTGAGAGGGTTAAAGTGCGTCTGGTTTTTATGTTCATATGTGCCTATCCTTTTGCATGGCAATGGCAAGCCGTGCCATGGAACATCCAAGTTCCATTGGCTTGCCTTTTTGATTTGGATTTTTTGTTAATTTATGGTGTGGTATGTTGTTGTGTCTGAGCGACAGTTTTACCCAAATTTTGTTTGCGAACAGCGATGTACATCAAGACGATCATCACACATCCGACCCCAAATAACACGGCATCGAAGTTGTATAGGTGTAATGGTTTTACGCCTGCATCCAATAAATAGCCCGCCCCCAAAGGTGAGAGAATTCCACCCAAACGGCCCATGGTAATTGCAGAACCTACACCTGTTGCACGAACTTCTGTGTCATAGGTGCTGTTCGCTAACGCATACATCCCCGCGACACAACCATTGTTAAAGACACCTACAAGTACCGCGATCCACATGGCACTGGTGTAGTCCCCAGAGTTCAATACAAATACTGTGATACATACTGCTGTTGCTGCAAAGAAGGTGGATAGCACAAAATGGATTTTGAAGCGCACGGTCAAGAATGCCATCAAGATCGCACCGAAAATTCCACCAAAGTTCAAGATAATTCCTAAGCTTACTCCTTGTTCAGGTGTCATACCTGCCATAGAGAGTAATTTTGGTGTCCAAGTCAAAATAAAGTACTGACCTGCCATCACCGAGAAAAAAGCAACCCAGACAAACAATGTGCGAACTTTGAGTTGACCTTTGAATAGACTCACAATGGTCACTTTACCTGTTGAAACCTGCTGATAAGCTGGGAAAGCCTCAATCGTACTGATTTTAAATTTTGCTAAAGTCTTGTTGATGCGTTCCAAAGTATTTGGTTTACGTTTAATCAATTGATATTCAACAGATTCAGGCAAAACAAAGTAAACGAGTACCAGTACAGCCAAAGTGAATAGACCACCACATAAGAACACGGTACGCCAGCCCACAGTTCCAATCAGACGGAATGCGATCATGCCACCAAACACAGCACCCATCGCATACCCTGTCGATAACAAGGCAACGGAAAGGTTTTTCCATTTTGTGGTTGAGAACTCATTGGCCATTACCGCGCCATTGGTTAACAAGCCACCAATCCCAATTCCTGTAATAAAGCGTAATGTTCCCAACTGGAATGCAGAATCTGCATGACTACTCACCAACATGGTGATGCCAGACAATAATAAACAAAAGAGAATGATGGTGCGGCGACCAACCGAGTCCGCGATTGGGGCAATAAACAATGAACCTACTGCCATCCCAATCAAGCCCAGACTGATTAAAATGCCTAATTCTGAACCTGAAAGTGCCCATTCCTTTGATACCGATGCCGCAGTAAATGACATGACTTGCACATCATAACCATCGACAACATTCAGTAAAATACACAGTGCCACAAGCAGCCAGCGATAGCTATTCATGGGTTTGGTTTTTAATTCATTGAATATATCCATATGCTTTTTCCATTGCTCACCTTGTTGAAGGTGAATATTTAGGCAAAACAACTCCATGGCACTATGCAATACCATTTTCTAGTGATGGAGAAGATTGATTAATCTAAAAATAAGCGATTGTTAAGATGCGATTTTCAAGCTCATCATCTGTACGACAGCCTACCTCTTCCTTGTGCTAAATCCTTCATCATCTTTTATCAGTCTTGGATGCGCCGATGTGAACCACCTATTGCACCAAGATCAAGCTCTATTCATGTGGCTATTTTTATAACTGTTTGCCTAGAAAAGATAATGCGTTTCACCACGACAGGTATGATTTTTATTTATATTCGACTTTAGCCTAAAATAAAAATTATTCATTATTATTCAATATATTAATGTTAAATAACACTATTTTGAATACACTCAATCAATGCCTGACTGGCCGCAGACTGCACACTATTTTTACGAAAAATCAGTCCGATTTGTCGGGTAGTCTGTTGTAATTCAAAAGGTAATTTTTTGATTAAGCCTTGATCTAACTCATATTTCATTTGCTGTGCTGACACCACTGCGATCATGTTGGACTGCAACAGCAAGCCACGTGTCAGCGCCAGATCCCCCGTTTCGATGGTCGGTTGTGGTGCAGGCAACTCAAGTGAAGCAAAATTCTCTTCAAATAGCTGCCGAGCAGGTGCGTTAGATCGTGGCAAAATCCACTGTGCCTGTAACAGATCACGCGGTTTTAAAGTCGCTTTACGCAACAATGGATGCTTGGCACGCACCACCATAAACATATTTTCTTCAAACAAAATCTGATTTTCCAGATCAGATGACTGTTCCTGTGGACGTAATGCCCCCACAATAAAATCAATATCCCCCGCGCGTAGCTGCGCCACCAAGGACTCATAGGCATTTTCAAAGGTCAGAAAATGAATATTGGGATATTGCGCAGCTAACATGGCAATCGCTTTGGGTAAGATGTAAGTTCGAATCAGTGGCAATGCCCCGATTTTCACTGTGCCCTGTAACTGCCCAAAAAAATTGGCGGCCTGATTGGGAATATCGGCAATGATATTCAGACAGCGTTTGATATTTTCCTGAACCTGATCACAAATGGGCGTGGCTTTAATGCCATTTGGAGTACGGATAAACAGCTCGGTCTTGAGTGATTCTTCAAGCAACTTAATCGCTGAACTGACCGCAGGCTGAGTAATGTGCAATAGCGATGCGGTATTTTTCATGCCTTTGGTTAAATACAGCGTGGCAAAAATCTCTAAACGACGCGTATTATATAAAAAGAAAGGTTCGGGTAAGTTTTCTGTAGACTCTGCGTGTTGTTGTTTGACTAAAATCGGAATCTGCTGCAACTCCCGAATTGCGGCTTGTGCTTGGGTATAAATATGCTGCCCGATTTCGGTCAGAATCACCCCATTATGATGTCGTTCAAACAATTGACTATTCAGCTGATGTTCTAAGTCACTGATTGCCCGTGTCACTGCGGACTGCGTGCGAAATAAATGCTCGGCAGCTTTGGAAATATTCTGAAATGTTGCCACCACCAAAAAGAACTTTAACTGCATCAAATTAACAGTTTGCGGATTGGAGCACATCGTCATTTCCTATGGGTTTTCAGCATAAATAAAACTCATATCTCTACGAGTTAAAGTCATTACCTTTTCCTTTTAGCACATGTGAATATGCTTGTACAAAGGAGATTATCTATGAATGACAATACTGCAAAAAAATCAGGTCTTGTAATCAGTGCCCACTCGGCGGATTTCGTGTGGCGTGCAGGTGGTGCAATCGCACTGCATAAAGAACAAGGCTATAACATGCATGTGGTTTGTTTGTCATATGGTGAGCGTGGCGAGTCTGCAAAATTGTGGCGTCAGGCAGGGATGACCGAAGAAAGAGTAAAAGAAGTCCGTGAGCAAGAAGCGCGTGCAGCCGCTGAAGCGCTGGGTGCAAGTATTGAATTTTTAAATTTGGGCGATTATCCATTACCAACCAACAACGACATCATTTTTAAACTGGCGGATATTTACCGTGAGTTACAACCAAGTTTTGTGATGAGCCATTCACTACAAGACCCGTACAACTACGACCACCCTCGTGCAACACATTTGGCGCAAGAAGCACGCATCATTGCACAGGCAGAAGGTCACAATCCCGGTCAAAAAATCATTGGTGCGCCGCCATTCTACTGCTTTGAACCGCACCAACCTGAGCAATGTAACTGGAAACCCGATGTGTTCCTCGACATTACCAGCGTTTGGGACAAAAAATACGCGGCGATTCAGTGCATGCAAGGTCAAGAACATTTGTGGGAATACTACACTCGCGTTGCATTACAACGTGGTGTTCAAGCAAAACGTAATATCGGCATTACCAGTGCCAAAAATATTGTTTACGCAGAAGCTTATCAAAGCATCTTCCCGCGTGTAACAGAGGATTTGGCATGAGTCTACTCGGACGTAAAGGTGTCGTTGTTCGTAACATCGACCGCGCAGACGTTGAAACCGTTAAAAAATTAGCCGAATACGGTGTGGCTACTGTTCATGAAGCACAAGGTCGTAAAGGTTTGCTTGCACCGCGCATTCGCCCAATTCAACAAGGCGTGACCATTGCGGGTTCTGCGGTGACATTATCAGTTGCCCCAGGCGATAACTGGATGTTCCACGTTGCCGTTGAACAATGTCAACCCGGTGACATTATTGTAGTTGCACCGACTTCTCCATGTACTGATGGTTTCTTTGGTGACTTGCTTGCAACTTCAATGAAATCACGTGGCGTGATTGGTTTGGTTGGTGATATCGGCATCCGTGACAGCCATGTGCTACGTGAAATGGGTTTCCACGTTTGGTCACGTGCCGTGTATTCACAAGGTACAGTGAAAGAAACTTTAGGTTCAGTGAATGTTCCAATCGTATGTGCAGACCAATTCATCAATCCAGGCGATGCGATTGTTGCCGATGATGATGGCGTGGTTGTGGTTGCACGTGAAGAAGTTGCAAAAGTTCAAGACCTAAGCCAAAAACGTATGGATTTGGAAGAATCTAAACGTGTTCGTATGGCCAATGGCGAACTTGGCTTAGATATTTACAACATGCGCCCAAGACTGGAAGAAAAAGGGCTGGTTTATGTAGATCGCTTGGAAGACTTGGAAGGTTAAGACCATGCAAACAAAAATACGGTGCATGCTGATGCGAGGAGGAACCTCAAAAGCAGCATATTTTTTAGCGTCTGATTTACCGCAGAACCCTGCTCTACGTGATCAGGTCTTGCTTGCTGTGATGGGATCTCCCGATGCACGTCAAATTGATGGCATTGGTGGTGGAGACTCACTGACCAGTAAGGTTGCGATTGTATCCCAATCCTCACGTGCGGATGCCGATGTTGACTATCTGTTTGCACAGGTCAATGTCGAAAAAGCTGTGGTGGATTATGGGCAAAACTGTGGCAACATTCTGTCAGGCGTTGCACCGTTTGCTGTCGAGCGTGGCTTAATTGCTGCTCAAGCCGACAGCACCACTGTTCGAATTTTTATGCAAAATACCGAACAGCTTGCCAAAGTCACCATTCAAACCCCAAATGCCGAAGTGAATTATGTCGGTGATACTTATATTGATGGTGTCCCACAACCTTCTGCCGAAGTGATTTTAAACTTCCAGAATATTGAAGGTTCAACTTGTGGCAGCCTGTTACCCACAGGCAACGTCAAAGACACCATTTATGGTGTTTCAGTGACCTGCATTGATAATGGCATGCCTGTGGTACTTATTAATGCTGCTGATCTTGGGATTATCGGCACTGAAAGTCCGCAACAACTCGATAGCAACATTAAGCTGAAACAGCAAATCGAAGCTATTCGCTTAGTCGCTGGGCAGAAAATGAATCTAGGCGATGTCAGCAACAAGACTGTTCCGAAAATGTCGATTGTTTCGCCTGCCATTCGCGGTGGTACTATTCATACTCGCACCTTTATTCCACATAAATGCCATGCTGCAATTGGCGTATTTGGTGCGACCAGTGTCGCAACTGCTTGTCTGATTGAAGGCACAGTCGCCTTTGATGTTGCACAAACCTCAAATGATTTAAAACAGCGATTGAACATTGAGCATCCAACAGGACGTTTTACCGTGTTACTGGAACGAAATGAACAACAGCAAATTACAGGCTGTGGCTTTATTCGAACTGCACGCGCATTATTCGATGGCTTTGTGATGATTCCCCAACAACTTTGGGATAATCGCCAAACGCAGAAAGTAAGCCAGATACATCACGATTCTGTCGCTGTTTAAAAATACTGTCTAACTTGAACAAGCCCAGTGCTTGTTCAAGTCACTTCTCTTAGCCTTTCACAACTCATTGACCTATTCTTCATCACACCAATAAGCAAGCCATAAATCCTTTTGCTCTCATTGTTCAGTAACTCTCTAAATAGATCCAAACACTTCATTTCATATTAGACAATAAATTTAAAGTAGCCCCACACCATTAAACGCGCCAACAGCAAAATAAATCCAAAATATGCACTCAGTATCACGAAAGCAAAACTCGTCCATCCCGCTGCGCCTTGCGTACGCATCCCCTCATATTCAGCAATCAATACAAAAATAGCGGCAATCGCTTCAATGCCTAATACCCCATAATTTACCCAAGACCACGGGAAATCCAAGAAACTCACCCAAGCAAACATCAACAATAAAATTAATAATGCAAAGGGTAGCATCATGCTCAGATATCCCCATAGATATGACTGCTGAGCTTTCATTTAACCAACCAAAAATGCTTTTATTTTCAGCTATTTTATGTATTTTTTTAAACTTTTAAAGGTTTTATTCTGCATTTTCTAAAATAATTCCTATAAAAAAACCCCGCCGAAGCGAGGTTTTAAATGTTCATTTTTACTCAAAAAATTAGAGTAACAAACTACGAATATCGGCAAGAAGTTTAGTCAACTTGTTGCTAAAACGTGCAGCATCCGCACCGTTAATGACACGGTGATCATAAGACAACGATAACGGCAACATTAAGCGCGGTGCAAAGTCTTTACCATTCCATACTGGCTGCATGGTTGCTGGAGAAATACCCAAGATCGCCACTTGAGGCCAGTTCACCAATGGTGTAAATGCTGTGCCGCCAATTGCACCCAAGCTTGAAATCGTGAAGTTTGCACCTTGCAAGTCTTTCGGTGACAATTTCTTATCACGCGCTTTTTGACCCAAGACACCCAACTCAACCGCAATTTGCTTAATGGTTTTTTGGTCTGGATTACGCAACACAGGAACCGTCAAACCATCTGGGGTTGCAACAGCAATCCCCATATGGATTTCGTTACGGAGCAAGACCGATTTACCATCATCTGACAAGTGACCTGCAAACTCACGCTCTTCTTTAAGCAAGTGAGCAACAGCCTTGATGATGAATGCCATAATGGTCAGGCTAATGCCTTCTTTCTTAAAGTTGCCTTTAAGATCATTACGCCACGCTTCAAGCTCAGTAATATCCGCGAGGTCAAACTGAGTCACTTGTGGAATAAAGTTATTCAATGACAATTGTGGAATTGAAACTTGCTGCAAGCGCGTCAAGACTTTCTCTTCAACACCACCAAAGGCACTGAAGTCTGGTAATGACGGCAAGCCTGATGCAACTGGCGCAGCCGCCGCTTTAGGTGCTTCAACTGGTGCTGTTAAACGCTGTTTTACATAAGCATAAACATCGTCTTTCATGACACGGCCATGATCACCCGTTGTTTTTACTTGAGATAAAACCACGCCCAATTCACGCGCCAACTTACGAACTGCTGGGCCTGCATACACTTTCGCATTTGCAGCTTGCTGTTCTTTAGTCAGTTTATCTGCACCATGAGCTTCTACGGCTGGAGCTTCAACTTTGGCTGCTGGTGCTGCGACTGGTGCAAGCGCTGTTTTCGCTGCAGCAGGTGCAGGCGCTGCTGCAACTGGTGCTGCTGCTTGACCTTCAACTGCAATCGTTGCAAGCAAGATACCTTGTGACACGTTTTGTCCAGACTGTAGGTGAATGGCTTTCACCACACCCGCAACAGTACTTGGAACTTCAACTGTTGCTTTGTCTGACTCAACCACCACCAAGCTTTGGTCAACGTCAACTTTGTCACCGACCTGAACCAGGATTTCAGCCACAACCGCTTTATCAACACCCAGATCAGGCACTTGAATTTCAACATCACCCGCAGGTTGTGCTGCTGGTGCAGGTGCAGCCGCTTGAGCGACTGGTGCAGCAGGAGCTGGCGTTTCAGAAACTGGAGCGACAGGTGCTGGTGCAGCAGCAGAGGTTGTTTTAACTTTAATTAAAATCACACCTTCTTTAACGCTGTCACCTTGTTTAACTTCAATGCTTTCAATCGTACCAGACACTGTACTTGGCACTTCAACTGAAGCTTTATCGGATTCAAGCAAAACAAGACTGTCGTTTTCTGCAATGCTGTCGCCGACTTTTACCAAGATTTCAGCAACAAGGGCTTTTTCTACACCAATGTCAGGTACTTGAACATCAACCACTTGGCTGCTGGTTGCAACTGCTGGTTGAGTTGCTGCTTGTGCAGCAACTGGCTGTGCGGTTTCAGCGACTGGCGCAGGCTTTGCAACTTCTTCTGCTTTTGCAGCAGGTGCTGCACCCGCAGCTTCAAGTTCAATAAGCACCGTACCTTCAGCAACGCTATCGCCTTCTTTGATCAAAATGCTTTTGACCACACCTGCTGAAGTGCTAGGCACTTCAACAGAGGCTTTATCAGATTCAAGCAAAACCAAACTGTCATTTTCAGCAATACTGTCGCCAACTTTGACCAAGATTTCAGCAACTGTTGCTTTATCTACACCAATATCAGGAGTCGTAATTTGCATGATTAGTTCTCCTCTTTATAGTCTGCAACAGCATGCAGTTCAGGGTGTGCTTGTGGTGCCCATGCGACTGGACGGTCTGTATCCAACTCAAAGTTAGAAATCGCATCTTTGACTAAACGTGCGTCAACTTCACCTTCGTCAGCCAACTTTTTCAAAGTTGCAACTACGATATGTGCAGCATCTACACCGAAGTAGCTACGTAGGTTGGCACGCGTATCTGAACGACCAAAACCGTCTGTACCCAACGCAACAAATGGACGACCATCTGGAAGATAAGCACGGATTTGTTCGCTATAGGCACGCATGTGATCTGTTGCAGAAACCACAATACCTTCAGTACCGCGTAATTGTTGAGATACCCAAGATTCTTTCACATCTTCAGCAACTGGATGTAGGCGGTTGTATTCTTCACATGCCATACCATCGCGTGCCAATTCGTTGAAGCTTGTTACACTCCATACGTTTGAATGGATTTGATATTCATCACGTAAGATTTTCGCAGCTTTAATCACTTCACGAAGGATGACACCCGAACCCATCAACTGAACGGTTGCTTTTTCATCTTGTTCGAACAAGTACATACCACGTTTGATGCCTTCCTCAGCACCGTTTGGCATTTCAGGATGCTCGTAGTTCTCGTTCATTACGGTTAAGTAATAGAACACACGCTCTTGGTTGACATACATACGTTGTAAACCATCATGTACAATCACAGCCAATTCATAACCGAAACATGGGTCATAAGACACACAGTTTGGAATGGTATTTGCCAAGATATGAGAGTGGCCATCTTGGTGCTGTAAGCCTTCACCGTTGAGTGTGGTACGGCCTGCCGTTGCACCTAACAAGAAGCCTTGGGCTTGTGCATCGCCTGCTGCCCACGCAATGTCACCAATACGTTGGAAACCAAACATTGAGTAGTACATGTACATTGGAATCATTGGCAAGTTATTGGTTGAATAACTGGTCGCCAACGCCGCCCATGCACTCATTGCACCCGCTTCGTTAATCCCTTCTTGAAGCATGTGACCGTCTTTTGCTTCACGGTAATGCATCAATTGTTCTTGGTCTTCTGGGGTATATTTTTGACCGTGAGCAGCATAAATACCGAGCTGACGGAACATCCCTTCTAGACCAAAGGTACGTGCTTCATCTGGAACGATTGGAACAACACGGTCTTTAATCGCTTTTTCTTTCAATAATGCAGCAATTAAGCGAACCATGACCATGGTTGTTGATTGTTCTTTACCACCAGAACCGCTCAATACGGAGTCAAATACAGACAATGCAGGAATTGCTAATTGTTCACTCTCTTTACGACGTGCAGGCAGGTAACCACCTAAAGACTCACGACGTGCTTTCATGTACTTCATCTCTGGTGAGTTTTCACTCGGACGATAGAATGGAAGCTCTTCGAGTTGTTCATCGGTAAATGGCAAGTTGAAACGGTTACGTACATATTTCAACGATTCAATCTGCATCTTCTTGATTTGGTGTGTTTTATTGACCGCTTCAATTTCTTCAGACAGACCATAACCTTTGACTGTTTTTGCCAAGATCACAGTTGGTTGACCCTTAGCTTTCATTGCTTCTGCATATGCAGCAAAAACTTTGTATGGGTCATGACCACCACGGTTGAGATTATCAATGTCTTCATCGCTTAAATCTTTTACAAGTTCCGCAGCTTCTGGGTACTTGCCAAAGAATTTCTCACGTGTATATGCACCACCTTTCACTTGATAGCGTTGGTATTCACCATCAACTGTCTCTTCCATTACCGCTTTTAAAGCGCCTGTGCTGTCTTTTGCAAGTAGTGGGTCCCAATGACGGCCCCATACCACTTTAATCACACGCCAGCCTGCGCCACGGAACAGTGATTCAAGTTCTTGGATAATTTTACCGTTACCACGTACAGGGCCATCAAGACGTTGCAAGTTACAGTTTACAACCCAAATCAGGTTATCTAACTTTTCACGACCTGCCAGTGAAATTGCACCCAAGCTCTCTGGCTCGTCCATTTCACCGTCACCGAGGTAAGCCCAGACTTTACGATCTTCTTCTTTAATCAAACCACGGTTCATCAAATATTTTTGAATGTGTGCTTGGTAAATCGACATGATTGGACCAAGACCCATTGAAACCGTTGGGAACTGCCAGTAATCAGGCATTAAATAGGGATGTGGATAAGATGGTAGACCAACACCTGCAACTTCACGGCGGAAGTTATTCAAATGCTCTTCAGTCAAACGACCTTCTAAGAATGAACGTGCATAGATACCCGGAGCACAGTGACCTTGATAATAGATCATGTCACCGCCGAAGCTGTCACTATTGGCACGGAAGAAATGGTTAAAGCCAACATCGTATAAAGTTGCTGAAGATGCAAAACTTGCTAAGTGACCACCTAAATCATCGCCTGTTTTATTGGCACGTAATACCATCGCCAATGCATTCCAACGAATCAAAGCACGGATACGACGTTCCATATCTTGGTCACCTGGCATAGCAGGCTGTTCTTCTACAGAAATGGTATTGAGATATGGAGTATTTAGGCGCTGAATAGGAACATGTTTAGCAATTGCGCGTTGATAAAGTTTTTCTAATAAGAATGCTGCTCGCTCTGTTCCCATATGTTGTAACACTGAATCAAAAGCATCTTCCCATTCTAGGGTTTCTTGTGCGTCAGAATCACCATAATACGCCATGTTTCACCTTTCCTTAATCATTTTAGACAACCCGCTAGTTGTACCATGTTTTAGTTGAAAAAGTTATGGCTACTTTTGAATACAAATGGATACCAATATTTAGAAAATAAATAATCGTTATCCTAAAAATGTTTATTGACAAAAAAATCGCCAACATGTGGCGATTTTATGAAAGAACAATAGATAAGAAAGAGGTTTAGAGGTTTTTTATTTCTGATCTATTGGTTTAAGTGATGAACTCTAGATACTTATGGCAACATTGCAAGATAGGTGCTTGGATTTTTACGCTGACCATCTTGTACGATTTCATAGTGTAAATGCGCCCCTGTACAACGACCTGTACAGCCAACTTTCGCAATTTCTTCACCTGATTTTACACGCTCACCCACACTTACTAATAAACGAGAAGCATGTGCATAACGTGTGATATAGCCATTACCATGATTAATTTCAATCATTTGACCGTAGCCATTTACCCAGCCTGAACGTGTTACAACACCTGAACCTGAAGCATAAATAGGTGTACCACTTGGTGCAGCCAAATCAACCCCAGGATGATATTCTGATTTACCCGCAAAGAAACGAGTTCCATATTGTGAACTTATACGAACAACATCAGGCAATGGATTAGCTTTCAACCAAGACATTACGCTCGAATTTGAACCTGTATTTGGAACTGAAAGATTGGCGCTACCATATTTTTTAGTAATTGAAGCGTTGTTAAATTCAACTGATTTTTGACCACGTAACTTAATATTTACAGAAGGCGTTGCATCTGCCTCATCCACATCATTACTTTCTACTGAGTATGAACCTTGTGCAACAGCACGGCTCAATTGCTCTAAACGATCAGTTGATGTTGGATTTGGTGTATCAATAAGATCTGCAAATGCCAGTGGTGTAGTCACCAATATGGATAACGCTAACAAAATACGGCGCATAAAAAACCTCTAAAAACTGCTTAACCTAAGCATAATAAAAAACCGCCTTGGTGCTTCTTGTTTCACTCAAAACAAACTTCTAAGATAACTGAACACAGCCTTATTTGGACTCTGCCATGTCACAACCTAAAAATCTATTTCAGTCCAATCAACCCCAAGCCAAGGCTGCAAATATTCAGCAACTCACCAAACAAGTTCAATATTGGCAAATACTGACAAAAATCATTCAACCGCTTCTACCACAACCTGAACACTGGCAAGTGGTCTGTTATCAACAAGGTGTTTTAACAATCACAGGTGAAAATCAAGCCATGATTAGTCAACTGGGATATTTACAACAACACTATGTTGCACAACTTTCTCAACGAGAAGAATTTAAAGATTTACAAAAAATTCAAGTTCGTCTTCGTACAAAAAACATTCCAAAAAAATCTGTAAATAAAATTCAACCTATGTCTGCAGAAACACAACAGATGTTACAAAACGCAGCACAGTTTGTGAACGACCCTAAGCTTAGCCAAGCTATACGCAATTTGGCAAGCGTTATAGAGTAACAATGTGAATTTGGCAGGTTATTTTTCAATATTTTGCTCTTTTTTCTACATTTTACTTTTTTGTAGAGTTTAAAAACCTGCCTGAGATTTTAAGGGCTTAGCTCACGCTTACATATGGAATTGGACAGTCTGCAATGTCATTAAATGTTACAATTTCGTAATTACTTGGATCGCTCTTCACTTGATGGAGCAATTGATTGTTGAGTGCATGCCCAGATTTGTAAGCATCGAATTTTGCAATGATTTGATGTCCAAGTAGATATAAATCTCCAACCGCATCTAAAATTTTATGACGAACAAATTCATCATCGTAGCGCAGCCCTTCTTCATTGATGACACCTGTATCATCTACACCAATCGCATTTTCTAAACTTGCACCTAGTGCTAGATTATTGGCTTTCAAAAAATCTAAATCTTTCATAAAACCAAAAGTTCGCGCATCACTCACTTCATACACAAAAGTTTCTGTTGAAAAATCAATCGTGGCAGATTGATATTCTTTCGCAAAAGCAGGATGATCAAAATCAATCGTGAAGTTAAGCTGAAAACCAGTATGCGGAGTAAATGCTGCACGCTTATCCGCAAGTGTTGCCTCAATTGGTTTTAGAATTTTAATAAATTTCTTTGGTGCATCCTGTTCAACAAGACCACCTTGCATCAATAGATAAATAAATGGCCCTGCACTCCCGTCCATAATTGGAACTTCAGAGGCAGACACTTCTACAATTAAATTATCAATTCCTAATGCTGCAATTGCACTCATCACATGCTCAATCGTTCCAACTCTGATGTCTTCACGAATCAAATTTGAACACATAAATGCTTCCTGAATCAGCATTGCATCTGCAGGCAAATCGACGGGCGGATCTAGATCGATCCGACGAAACACAATACCCGAATCAACCGTATGCGGCACAAAGTTAATCAAGACTTTTTGCCCGCTGTGTAAACCAATGCCACTGGCTTTGACGACACGCTTGAGGGTACGCTGTTTCAACATCTGTTCTTGTCTTCTACCTTTACAAACTGCTCAAGATTAGCATATTTAATTATTGATAAAAAACAAAAAAGGTAGGTTGATCACCTACCTTTTTTTCTTTTAAGTGTATTGATTAATTCAATAATCACTTACCTTGTTGTTTTTTCAAGTAATCTTGAATGCTCATCGGGTTCGGACGAGCATTACCACCTGCTGGTGCAGTTGGGCGTGCAGGTACACTATTCGGCTGATACTGACGCTGAATCGCAGGAATATCGTCATCTTCTACGATTTGCTGTGGCTGTTGCATGGCAGCAGCTTGTGCCTGAGCCGCTGCTGCTTTCGCACGCGCAGCTTCCTGATTATTTGAATTACGTGTCAAACCTGTTGCGATAACCGTTACACGAATTTCATCACGCGCATCAGGATCAAAAACTGTACCAAAGAACACTTCGCCTTCATCTAAATCAACAATTTGATTGACTACATCAGTGATAATTTGTGTTTCACGTAAGGTCACATCATTACCGCCAGTGATGTTAATGAGCACCCCTTTGGCATTCATAATATTCACATTATCTAATAATGGACTACGGATTGCCAAACGTGCTGCTTCTTCTGCTCGGTCTGGCCCAGAGCTTTTGCCCTCACCCATCATGGCATAACCACGAGTACTCATTGCAGTTTTCAAGTCAGCAAAGTCAAGGTTAATATGACCAGGGCGCACCACTAGATCAAAGATACTACGTACCGCATTTAACAACACGTCATCTGCTTTACGGTAAGCATCTTGCATAGAAATGTCGCCATAGACATTCAGCAAGCGCTCATTTGGAATGATAATCAATGAGTCTACAAACTGCTCAAGTGCTTCAATACCTTTCTCAGCAGACTTTTGACGACGACGACCTTCAAAATTAAATGGTGTCGTCACAACGCCAACCGTTAAAATTCCCATTTCTTTGGCAATTTCAGCAACGACAGGTGCTGCACCTGTACCTGTACCACCACCCATTCCTGCGGTTACGAATACCATATCCGCACCTTCAAGATGTTGACGAATCAATTCACGGCTTTCTTCCGCTGCGATCTGACCGACTTCAGGATTTGCACCAGCACCTAAGCCACGAGTACTTTGTTCACCCAGTTGGATTTTAAATGGGGCATTCATGCGATCCAAGGCTTGTTTGTCAGTATTGGCACAAACAAACTTTACACCTTTAATATCAGACTGCACCATGTGCTGTACAGCGTTACCTCCGCCACCACCTACACCAAATACAGTGAAACGGGCCTGACCGTTACCGTCAGTTTGTTCGTCGTCTAAAAATTCAAATGAGGCCATGACCTTGAGTGTTCCTAATGCTTATTGGCAGCCACTTGAGCCCGTATACTGCCTTGAACGTCTATATAAAATACAATTTTTTTAGGATGCTGTGCTGAAGCCATCTTTGTCAAGTATAGAACTTTTTGCTTACAACTTCCCAACAATATCCATCATCGAAACAAACCTAGAAAATCGATTTTAGTTTATTGTTTAGTGAATTTAATCCATTTCTTAAACGACTCATCATCGTTTTATCTCCATGATCCTCTGCAACTTCAATTGCATCAGGCGTTTCGCTTTGACTATACATTAATAAGCCTGCGGCTGTAACATATTGCGAACGGCGTAAAGCGGCTAAATATGCATCATCTGCGTTCACCTGTAAAGGTGGATTGCCTAAATGTGCTGAAACTCCAAAGATTTTACGCGACAAACTGACCATGCCTTCAATTTGACAAGCATCACCAGTCAGCACAACACCATGATATAAACCATGAATTGCGCCTGTTTCTTCCAAATCTTGGCGAATAGTATTTAGAATCTGCTCATAGCGCGCAATAATGATTTCGCTCAGTTCAATACGACTAATCGTTTGCGGCCCTTCAATGCCTTGCACATGCAACATATGATCAGGTTTGACCACATTCATGTCGACACAGCCATGCAAAATCTTGATGCGTTCAGCTTCATCTGTTGTGGTTTGTAAAACCGCTGCAATATCTCGAGTAACATGCTCACCGCCAACAGCATAAGTTTTAGTGAGCGCCAAACGCCCATCTAAATATACCGCTAGATTGGTCGTACCTGCACCAATGTCGAGTAAACATACCCCATAATCTTTTTCATCTTGCAACAAACTTGCTTCAGCAGTTGCCAATGAGGAAATGACCATACGCTCAACCCCAATATTGGCGCCTTTCATCGCACGATCAAGGTTTTGCATGGTACTGATTGGGAGCATCATCAACTGATAATGCCCTGTCATGCTATGTGCTGACATATTAATTGGATTAATCACCCATTGCTGAGAATTATCTAACTCGAAGCCTAAAGGCACAGCACTCGCTAAATAATGATCAGGTGTAATATGACTGGCTTTTGCCAACTCTAGTGCACGAACGACTTCACTGGTGGTAATCGTTTGATCTGGGTTGGTAATAGGTGTCCGTCCTGCTGCATAAAAGCTTTTTAAATCTGTACTCGGAATTGAAATCCATGCGGAATGCACACGACATTCAGCCATGTTTTCAGCTTCAGAAACTGCATTTTTAATTGCAGAAATCACTTTATCGAGACTAACGATTTTCCCTTTATTCATGCCGCGATTGCGTGCAGTTGCCATGCCAACAACCTGAATATTGTCAGGGGCATGGACTTTACCAATCAAGACTGAAACTTTATGCGTCCCGATGTCTATTGCTACAACTGAGGGAACCGCTTCACTCATTACCTATTACCATCAATTTATCATTAATTTTGGGCATTATGCCGACCAGTCTTAATGCGCTTGAGCTGTATTTGGCTCACTCGCAGGGCTGCTGGTTATCGTATTACTTGCTACAAACTGTCCATGTGAAACAGGCGCAGCACCTTTCCACTGAATGGCTAAACCATTTCGGTAACGCAGGTCGACCGTGGCAATTTGAGACCAAATTGGTTTTAGGTCTGTCCCTGCTAGCGTACTTAAACGCTGTAGTTTACTCATGGTTTGATCTTGATCAACAATAATTCGTAATCCTGAATCAAACTGCATGAACCATGTCATACGCTCAGTGAGATATAATTCTTTTAAATGAACATTAAAAGGTTGAAATAGTTGATTAATTTCATTATATCTTCGCATCATCAATTGTGACTGGCTAATTGGGCCATGCAACAATGGTAAATCATCATGTGGCAGTGGCGCAGCTTCTGTATACACATCACCACTATCACTGAGTAAACGCCCTGTTCCCCAGCGTGCAATTGGATGGCGTGGGAAAACCCGCACTCGAATCGAATTTGGCCATGCTCGAGACACCACAACACGATCTACCCACGAAATCTCTAATGTCCGATCACGGATTTTCTCCAAGTCTGACGTGAAATAGTTATCTCGCATGATCGGTTTAACATAAGCATCAACTTGTTGAGCTTCTATTGCTGAATCATTACCCACCACTTGCAAATCTGCGACACGTGCATCTGTGATGATCTTATATAACCCATAAATTCCAGCAATAAAAACGGTTGTTGCAATAAGTAACAATATCCACCCACCCATATTGGCCATTTTCTCAGCACGAGTGGGTGGTTTTTCATGAATAGAGGTGACGGCTGCTGTGCGTGGTTTACGCCGCATTGAAGCTGGTAGTTGCGCCATAAATTAGTGAGCCACATCCGTGAGCGTTTGTTCCAAAATTGCAAGACACAAGCTGTCAAAGTCATACCCAACCGCTTTTGCAGCTTTAGGGACAAGTGAGTGACTGGTCATGCCAGGCACGGTATTGACTTCAAGCAACCAGAAATTACCTTGCTCATCTTGCATGGCATCAATACGCCCCCAACCACTTGCGCCAACGGCTTGAAAAGCACGTAAACACAAGGTTTGTAAACGCTGTTCTTCTGACTCACTTAAACCACAAGGAATACCATATTGCACATCATTGCGCTGATATTTTGCTTCATAGTCATAGAAAGCCACATCTGCGGGTGGCTGCAAACGAATCACAGGCAGTGGCTGACCATTTAATAATGAAATGGTAAATTCACGTCCCGTAATCCACTTTTCTGCCATTACAGAAGCATCATGTCGAGTTGCTTTTTCAATCGCAGCCGCAAGGTCTTCGGCTTTTTCGACTTTACTCATGCCTACGCTAGAGCCTTCATGCACAGGCTTGATAATTAAAGGTAAACCTAAGCTTTCAACCACATCAGCTAAATCTGTGTCTTTGCTAATGATACGATAAGGTGCTGTCGGCAACTCTGAACCTTGCCAAACTTGTTTGGTTTTGACTTTATCCATACCAATTGCCGAGCCTTGTACGCCCGTACCTGTATATGGAATGTTCAACCATTCAAGAACACCTTGAATCTGACCATCTTCACCGCCACGACCATGCAATACAATAAATGCGCGGTCATAGCCAACCAGTTCAGTCACACTGCGCTCTTGTGGATCAAATGCTTCTGCATTGACACCTGAACGCAACAATGCTTCAAGAACTGCTCGACCACTATCTAAGGAAACTTCACGCTCTGCTGAACGTCCACCCAATAACACTGCAACCTTGCCGAATTTTGAAGCATTTGACACGTTTTTTATCCTTGAATCTAAGCAAATCACCCAAACGGGATTATTTTATAAATAAGCGTTTTTGCGCTAACTCAACCGAAATTGCACCCACGTTACCCGCACCTTGTGTTAATAACAAGTCATTTGGTTGTAACACTTTTTGAATGACATTTTCGAGGTTACCTTCGACTGGATCAATCAAAATCGGTTCAACTTCACCACGTAAGCGAATACTGCGTGCGAGTGAGCGACTGTCTGCCCCCACAATCGGTTTTTCACCTGCAGGATAAACTTCAAGCAACAACAACTGATCGACTTGCGATAAAACATCAACAAAATCATCAAAACAGTCGCGTGTACGGCTAAAACGGTGCGGCTGAAATAGCATCACTAAACGGCGATCGGGATGACTTTGGCGCGCAGCTTTAATCGTTGCTTCAACTTCTTTCGGATGGTGACCATAGTCATCGACCAGTTTGACGTTGCCATCGCCCAGCGCATATTCACCTTGGACTTGGAAACGACGACCAACACCGCTAAAGCCTTCTAAGGCACGGCAAATTGCCGCATCAGAGACACCCTCATCGGTCGCAACACCAATCGCAGCCAAAGCATTTAAAATGTTATGCAGACCTGGCTGATTGATGGTGACACGCAGTGGCTCACGGTTTTTACGCAAAATGGTAAAGTGCGAACGCATACCATCTTGTTCAACTTCAACAGCACGAATGTCATTGTCTTCTTTAAAACCATAAGTGATGGTTGGACGACCAAAACGCGGCATGATTTCACGCACATTGGCATCATCACCGCACACCACCGCCAAACCATAGAATGGCAAACGGTGAATAAACTCAATAAAGGTGTCTTTTAACTTGTCAAAACTGCCTTCGTAAGTGTCCATGTGGTCAGCATCGACATTGGTAATAATCGCAGCCATTGGCTGTAAAAATAAGAATGAAGCATCAGATTCATCGGCTTCAGCCACAATATAACGACTCGCACCGAGTGCAGCATTCACACCTGTACGGTTGAGCAAACCACCAATCACATAAGTTGGATCGAGGTTTTCTTCTGCCAACATGGTGGTCAGCAAACTGGTGGTTGTGGTTTTCCCATGCGTACCTGCAACTGCAATCCCATGACGATAGCGCATCAGTTCACCCAACATTTCAGCACGGCGAACCACTGGAATACGTTGTTCCAATGCTGCTTTCACTTCAGGGTTTTCATGATCAATCGCTGTCGATACCACAAGAACATTGGCACCCAATACATTTTCAGCAGCATGTCCGATATAGACCTGAATGCCTTTTGCTTCAAGATGCGCTGTGGTTTTTGAGGCTTTAATGTCTGAACCAGAAACACAGTAACCTTGGTTTTTTAACACTTCGGCGATACCGCACATCCCTGCCCCACCAATTCCCACAAAATGAATGTGTTTGATACGGCGCATTTCAGGCACTTTGATAAGTTTGTTGACTTGATCTACTGGGGTTGTCGATGACATACGATGCTCTAACTATAATGCTTGAATTAAGTCCACCACATGTTGGGTGGCTTCTGGTTGTGCGTGTTGACGTGCTTTAATTGCCATTTCAGACAAAAGCTGACGGTTCATCAGTGGCGTCAATAACTGTTGTAAATTTTCAGGGGTCATAGTGCTTTGCGGACAGATTTTTGCTGCACCGACACCCTCAAGGAAGCGTGCATTTGCGGTTTGATGATCATCGACTGCACTTGGCAATGGAATAAAGACGGCTGCCACACCTGCGGTTGCCACTTCGGTCACGGTCAATGCACCTGCTCGGCAGATAATCAGGTCAGCATCACTATACGCTTTTGCCATATCTTCAATAAATGGAACGACTTGAACCTTTAACTGTTCAGGTGCATTGGCATAACGGGTTTGGGTTTCAGCAAGCTGCTTTTGACCACACTGATGGGTAATATGCAACGGTACATTCAACTGTTTAAATGCCTCAGGCAATTTTTCATTGAGTGCCTGCGCTCCCAATGAACCACCCACCACTAAAATATTGAGTGGCAAATGTTCTTGCTCACGGGTCTGATAACGCCACTTCGGGGTCAAAGTATCTGTAATTTCTTTACGGACTGGGTTACCCGTGGTGACTACTTTATCTGAAGCAGGAAAGGTATTTGGAAATGCCTGACAGATTTTACTCGCCACTCGTGATAACTGCACATTAGTAAAACCTGCGACTGCATTTTGCTCATGAATCAGCACAGGAATACCCAATGCACGGGCAGCCAAGCCACCTGGCCCTGCGACATAACCGCCAAAGCCTGCAACTACATCTACTTTCTGCTGTTTCATAAAACGCATTGCTGCCAGTGTTGCGCCTAAAATTTTAAAAGGCGCGACCAGTTTGCGTAGCAAACCATTACCACGCACACCCTGAATATCAATCTGATAAATCGGAATGTTTTGGTCTTTCAATAAACGGTTTTCCATGCCTGCAGGCGTCGCCAACCATGACACCTGATGACCTTGTTCTTGTAATAATTTTGCGACGGCTAATGCTGGGAAAACATGTCCACCCGTACCCGCAGCCATCATCATAATGTGTTTAGATTTTTGTGATTGAGAATTGGTCACTGTCAAATACTTCGGCTGTGCAAGTTACATAAATTTCTAGGCTTATTTTAATCATAAAGTCATATTGGCGTGAATGATTTTCACGTCATTTAAACAAATATTGATTAATTAAAGTGATGCTGATCTTGTTCTAACACATTAGTTGTTGAATCTACAGACAAGTTATTTTTTTCGGAGCACGACAGGGTCGGTGGCATATTTTTTCCCGACATCACGCCACGGGCTTTTTTGTTGAAATTTTTCTTCCAAATAATCGAGACCTTTCCAATACCAAGGAACCAAACGATGTCTAATCATTGGCAATGCAGTTGGGTCTAAACCTGTCCACGGTAAAAACGGATTACGACGTGCATACGCCCAAAGTTCAATGCGGGTTGATGGGCGTACACTTTTACCACGTGCATGAAAACCATAGGTATCTGCAACCACCAAAGTATTGGCTTTTACTGCAAATGCCTGTGGTTGTTGATACCCAAGAGCCTCAAGTTCTTCAGGTTGAATTCGAAATGATCCTCGGCGAGTCAGGATTTCAGTTTTGGCATGAATACTCAAAGATTTTTGATACTCCCATGCCAAGCGCTGATCATTGACACAATGTGAACCTGCGACATACACAAAAGGTCCCTCATCTTCAGCCACATCTTCTAAAAATAGCCAAGCCTTAACGCTCGAATGAAAGGTGTCACTATGCAAATTGGTCTGAGGGTCAGGAAGTGCATGACAAACATGGGAAAAAATCATCTGTAAATAGTAGACAGGTTGGAGCTTAAAACTGCCCACATAGTTCAATAAATTTTGCCAATTTGAACTTGCCAATAATTGAGCAGTCACAGGCAATTGTTTTAACGCCTGTTGATCGAGTGCCATACGCCGAGTGACGGTATCGCCCTGTAACGTTTCTCGGGTTTGTAATGGTGTTGCCAATAACTCAGCTTTTAAGGCTTGAAATTTGGCATCATCTAAAAAATTTTCTTTGAGAATAAAGCCATTTTTCTCAAACTGTGCAACATCTTCAACCGCAAGATGAACTGCCAATTTTTCACGGCGTTTTGCAGCCATTTCAGCGGCTTTTTGAACTCGATAGCGGTGCAGACCCAGTTCATTGAATACAGGATTGCCAAGCAGAGTGTTTTTTTCAAAAGATTTGGCTGATGTAAATAATGTCATGCTATCAAGCAAGGTTTGTTTTGGATGCTGTTGTAATAACTGCTTAAATTCATTGAGCGCACGCTGTGTACGCTCTTGTTGTAAGAATTTTTTAATTTTTTTCATAGTTCAGCATCAGGACAAGGGCAAATTAACGCCCTTGTTCTAACACATCAAATAATGTATCGGCAATAGACGTGCCAAACTGATGATCAATTTCACGAATACAGGTTGGACTCGTCACATTGATCTCAGTCACATAATTCCCAATCACGTCGAGTCCGACAAAGACTAAACCTTTTTCACGCAAGAATGGCCCAACCTTTTCAGCGATACGTTTGTCATTTTCAGTTAGAGGACGAGCTTCACCCAAGCCACCCGCCGCCAAGTTGCCACGAACCTCTCCATTTTGTGGAATACGTGCCAAGCAATATGGAATCGGCTCACCATTAATCATCAAAATACGTTTATCTCCTTCGACAATTTCAGGAATGTAGCGCTGTGCCATAATCGGTTGCTGACCATTCTGAGTCAGGATCTCAAGCGTCGAACCAATATTCACACCATCTTGGAATAAACGGAAAATCCCCATTCCTCCCATACCATCCAGTGGTTTAACGATGACATCGCCATGCTCACGAATAAATTCACGGATTAAACTTTGTTGTGAAGTCACCAAAGTCGGCACTTGAAGCTTTGGGAACTGAGTAGCAAATAGTTTTTCATTACAATCACGCAGCGACTGCGGCTTGTTGATGATCCATGCACCTTCACGCTCTGCCTGTTCCAAAATATACGTGGTATAGACAAAGTTCATATCAAACGGTGGATCTTTACGCATCAAGATAACATCGTAATCTGCCAATGATTGTTTTTGTTTTTCACCCAGCTCGTAATAATGCTGATAATCTTCAAACACTTTCAATGGTGAAATGAGACCACAGGCTTTGCCCTGATCGATATACAAATCTTGTTGTAAAGCATATCCCAATTCATGACCACGACGGCTTGCCGCCCATAGCATTGCCATGGTTGAATCTTTTTTCAGATTGACATTTTCGATGGGATCCATCACAACCAATACGCGCATGATTTTTTACTCTTGCTATTTTTTGATGAGAAAAAGTATAACGGAGATTGTGGCTGTCTTTTTCTGAATTTCAGTAAAGTGTCATATATTATTTGCAAGAAAATAAAGGATGAACTCATGCAGCAGGCGATTATTGGGTTTCACTTAGATGAAGAACAACACTGGGTTGCCGATTTAACCTGTGGACATACGCAACATGTCAGGCATACCCCACCTTGGCAAAACCGCCCTTGGGTCATGACTATGCAAGGGCGTCAGGAGAAGTTGGGTATGATGCTTGAGTGTAAAAAGTGTGATGTGGAAACCACTATTTATTCTGTTTACGAATATCATGAATCGTAGGCTGTTTGATTAATTTTTTAAATTTGTAGATCTTATCTATTTTTTCTAATCGTTGATCACGCTCTCGCCTCATCTTTATTTTATGCAGTTCTCTCTGTAATTCAAACTCAGTCCATTCACTTTTTTCTTGGTCAAACTTCTTTTCAAAAAACAAATAATATTTCCTTAGATTTTGATTAATATCATGAATATCTTTTTGCATTTTTTCCAATGCATCAGGCACAGACTCTTCGAACGATTTTCCTAATTTATAAGTATCTCCAAGTTCAGATGCATCTATTACATATTCACGAGAAAATTTTTTACCATTCAAATCATTAAATTCTACTCTTGCGACTAAAATGGTATTAAAAAAATCATCCGTCGTTATTCCTTTTTCACCACCCTGATAAAAATTCAAATACCTTGTATTTTTATAGTCTAAAGATGCTAAATAACTGATTCCTTCTTTCATAAATTTAGAATTATTGAATATATCTATAATTCGTTGAGCCACTTGTATAGATTCTTGATGTAACGATGGATGAGGTCTCAAATTAATCTTGAGATCAAAAGCTCCCCCCTGACCTGTATTTGTTATTTTTAAACGCAAAAGGCTAATATGATGACCCACTGTTTCCAATTTAACATCAATAAATGGATCTGTTTGAGCTTTTCTCAACTCTCTATTTTCTTTCCATCCTAAAAATGTAGCAATGGAGGCAACACTTGCTGCAATTGCTGAAAAACCTGCAATTGTTAAATTCCAATCAATATTCATTTTTCTTTTTAATAAAAATAAAGCTCTATCATGGATAGAGCTTTAATCAAAAATCAATCAATAATTCTGATTATCAAATACCGTATTTCTCACGATACGCCTGCATATTGGCTAAGGCTTCTTTCTCACCTTTGGCATCCAGATAATCCATCAAATCTTTCATGGTAATCAATGCATATACAGGAATCTCAAGTTCTTTTTGCACTTCCTGAATCGCAGACAATTCACCCTGACCACGTTCCTGACGGTCTAATGCCACCAACACGCCCGCAATGCTTGCACCTGCATTTTTCAAAATGGTGACGACTTCACGAATCGCAGTACCTGCGGTAATCACATCATCAATGATCCAGACTTTTTTGCCTTCTACTGCTGCACCAACCAAAACACCACCTTCGCCATGATCTTTGGCTTCCTTACGGTTAAAACCCCAAGGTACACTTTTACCATGCACTTGCGACAATGCCACTGCTGTTGCCGCAACAAAAGGAATGCCTTTGTACGCAGGGCCAAAAATTACTTCGACATTGTCAGATTGAACCAATTGATCGGCATAGCCTTGAGCAAGCAATGACAATGCTTCACCATCATTTAACAAACCTGCATTAAAAAAATAAGGGCTAACACGACCCGATTTTAAAGTAAACTCACCAAACTTCAGCACACCTCGTGATAAAGCAAGGTCAATAAAAGCCTGTGGGTTAAATTGAGACGGCGTTGTCATGAGAGCTCCAAATTCAGATATTGAGGTAAGACTTGAGCATGATACCAAAGGATCACTATCCAAGTGAGGCAAAAATTCTACGTGTAGTCTCAATTAACGTAAATGGACTACGTTCTTCCGTGACCAAAGGTCTACTCGACTGGTTAGAACAGTCCGATGCCGATGTCGTTTGCATGCAGGAAAGTCGTATTACCCATGCCCAATGGACAGATAAATTTAGACCTGAAGGCTGGCATACGCATCTGTTTCCTGCTGAGCGTGCGGGCTATGCAGGTACGGCGATCTATAGCCGCCTGCCATTTATTTCGGTGAAAGATGGCTTAGGCTTTGAACTTGCAGACTCACAAGGGCGCTTTATTTGTGCCGAGTTTGATTTAGGCTTGGAACAGCCTGTACATATTGCCTCTTTGTATCTTCCATCAGGTTCTTCAGGTGATGAAGCACAAGCCCGTAAAGATCACTTTTTAGATGAATACAAAAAAATCCTAAAACAATGGCGCGATGAAAACAAATCAATCATTGTCTGTGGGGATTACAACATTGTGCATAAGCGCATTGATATTAAAAACTGGTCAGGTAATCAAAAAGCCTCTGGCTGTTTACCCCATGAGCGTGCTTGGCTTGATCATATTTATGATGATTTGGGCTATGTCGATACCTTCCGCGTAGTTCGCCCTGAAGCTGAACTCTACTCTTGGTGGTCAAACCGAGGACAAGCACGTGCAAAAAACGTCGGTTGGCGCATTGACTACCAAGCGTGTTCACCTGACTGGAAAACCCGTGCAATCAATGCATGGGTGTATAAAGATCAGTGGTTTAGTGACCATGCGCCAGTGATTATTGACTACCAGTTGGCATAATTTGTGAACATATGTTCACTAAACCGCTAAAAATAGCTTACATCCATTGTCGTCTAAATTGCTTTTTTCTGACACGTATTTGTAGCATTATAGCTGCACGGCACAGGGACATGTCAGGATGACAGCAAAAGGATAGGAAGCCGTAGGATGAAAGTAAAAACAAACTAAATTATTTAGATTGTTTTTCAAGGATGTGACATCGGACGTTGTAAATGAGACCCGCATAATCAGGATGATCTAATGCGGGTTTTCTCTATTTGGAAGACCCTTTTTCCCTTTCAAGATAATCATAGCCGAACAAATATTTTTTAGTTAAGCTCATTCGTCATAACTATAGATGAGTGATGAATATGCTGAAAATCTACGGCATCAAAAATTGTAATTCCATGAAAAAAGCCTTTGACCTGCTGAACGAGTTAGGCTTGAGCTATGAGTTCCATGACTATAAAAAACAAGGCATTGATGCAACAACAGTAAAGCATTGGCTTGACACCTGCGGGCAAGACCTGATTCTTAATAAAAAAGGCACCACTTGGCGCAAATTCAGTGAAGCCGAACAACAACATGCGCTAAGCAGTGAAGCCAGTTTAATCGAAGCTCTCACCACTCACACCAGCCTGATTAAGCGCCCTGTTCTTGCAACAACTCAAGGCTTGATTGTTGGATTTGACGAAGCTGCATATCGTCATCTAGTTTAAGTATAAAAAAGCCTAGAATTATCTAGGCTTTACTTTCCTCAGTATCCATTTTAATGGACGCGATTCCATGTCTGGTTACGCCCAAGCGCTGAAAAACCGAGGTAGCCACGAATTTTTAACTGCTTTCCGCCATTAATCAATTCGCCTTTTAAGCTGTAAGTTTTACCGTTTTTAGGATCAAGAATTGAGCCATTGTCATATTCATTGCCACCTACATTTTTTAGACCACGAACAATCGTTACACCACGTAATGATTTGTTTTTATAAGGGCCATTACATTGGGTACAGGCATTTTCCTCACCCGCTGTCAGCACTTTTTGAATGCTTGCAGACAACGTTCCATTTTTTTGCTCAGTAAACACAACCAATGCTTTGGGTTTATTGGTTGCATCATCAACAGTTTGCCAAACCGTACCATTGAGCGGGTCTGCTGCATGTGCAGCAATTGCAGCGCCAAATAGCCCCAAGGCAAGTAGCATCTTTTTCATTATTTCTTCCCTAGTCTTCTGTAAGATTGCCGATCTTCAGTATTCAAAATACATAACAAATTTGCAATTTTTCAGTGTGACCGTTTAGTGTAGCCTTGTAACAATATCTACAAGATCTTCGTATATTGCGCTGTTATTTCTCAAAATGGAACTTGAAGCATGTTGAAATCAATGTGGAAAAAACTAGTTGTTGAGTCTTTACTCAAAAATGGTTTACGCACGCCAAGTCAATGGAATATTCCAACCTCAACCTTACGTTTTTCACTCGAAAAAATCTGTAAAATTTTTCCTAAAAATACCCAAGATCTACATTTTGAACATGATCAACTCGCTGGACTGCCAGTAGAAAAAATTAGCCCAAACAATTCTGCCGGACATGTTATTTTGTTTATTCATGGCGGCTTATTTATGTTAGGTTCACAGCACTCTTACCGTGCGCTGATGTGTAGTTTAGTACAACGAACTCAGCTTCCTGTCATTCATATCGACTATCCTTTAGCGCCTGAACAACCGTTTCCTGCGGCATTTGACGCGTTGTATCAAGCCTATCATGCACTGCTCAATCAGGGCGTAGCTGCAGACCATATTATTTTGGCTGGCGACTGTGCAGGTGCAAATCTTGCCTTGAGTTTAAATTTACGCTTGCTCCGTGAAAATGCACCACAGCCCTGTGGTCTTGTGCTCATGTCACCCTTACTTGACCTGACGCTGAGCAGTGAATCACTACGTTTTAATCAACAACATGATGCTTTACTGTCACTGACACTGATTGAAAATGCGATCCAACACTATATTGCACCCCATACCGATCGTGATGACCCTCGAGTTTCCCCTTTATTTGATCAATTGCAAGGCTTACCAAAAACCTTGGTTCAGGTCGGAAGTAAAGCCTTATTACTCGATGATGCACAACGCTTTAGGGCACAGGCAAAAAAAGCAGGTGTTGAGGTTGAATTCAAGCTCTATACAGGGATGTGGCATAACTTTTTTATGTTTGATGCTTGGTTTGACGAAAGCAAGCAAGCCCTTGCGGACTTGGCTGCATTTGTTCATCATCTCAAATCAAACAACTAAGGTTTGAGTTGCTGGACATGTGCCAATAGCTCGGCTGTTTTAAACTCACCTGTTAGACGTAAACCACGTTGCTCTTGATGCTGCTGATTTAAGAAAAGATAAGTCGGCGGCCCTAAAATATCCCACTGCTTGAGCAAAGCCTGATGTGAAGCATCGTACTGGCTGAGATCGAGTTTAATCAGGTAATACGCTGCAAGCGCTTGCTGAACTTCTGCTTGTGGCAAGATGTGATGTTCAATTGGCTGACAGGCAACACACCAATCTGCATAAATATCGACAATAATTGCCTTTCCTTGAGGTGCTTGATCAAGCAATTTTTGAAATTCTGCGGCTGTTTTGGCAATATGCCACTGGTTTTTTGGCGTTGTTTGAACTGTACTGGAAACTTGCCATCCTTGATATTGTTGATAAGCATATGCAGGTACAAGACTCAGCAACAACACAGCATATAGCCATTTTAAGCCACGCGCATGTCGAGCAATGCCATACAACAAATAAGCGCTAAAGCTCAAAATCAGCAGAATATTCAGCCATTGCCACGCACCAATCTGCACAATTGGTCGAATAAAGTAAACGGCCAAGCCTAACATGATAAATGCAAAGATGACCTTTACCTGTATCATCCACAGACCTGCTTTCGGCAAAGCTTTAGCACCTAACAAGCTCACCAACAGCATGGGAATGCCCATACCAAAGCCCAAACTAAACAGCAAAATTGCCCCATGCCACTGATTTTGAGTTTGCGAAATAAACAGCAATGCCCCTGCAAGCGGTGCTGTCATACAAGGTCCCACCAATAAGGCAGAAATAATGCCCATAAGAGCAGCACCCAGCAATGAGCCACCTTTTTGCACGGACTGAGCCTGATCTAAGCGCTGTGTCCAACGATGTGGTAACTTGATTTCAAACAATCCAAACAAATTTAAGGCAAAAATCACAAACAGCACACTAAATGCCATGAGGATGCTAGGTTGCTGTAACCAGCGCTGAAAGCCTAAACCAAAAGATGACGCTATCATGCCCAGTACGGCATAGACTGAAGCCATACTGCTAACAAAAACCAGTGCGATACTCCATGCTTTTAGCCCCTTATGCTCTCGTATCAATAAAGACGATAAAATTGGGATCATCGGCAAGGAACATGGTGTAAATGCCAACAAAATACCTAAGCCCAAGAACAGTAACAGACCATATCCAAACGAATGCTGACTCAAGCGCTGAGACCAAACCTCATCATCGGCACTTGCTGCCATTTGTGGATCTGATGCTGTGCCTGAATGATCTGTAGATGTTGTTCTTAAAGCATCATTCTGATTCAACAACTGAGGTTGAGATTGTTGTTGAGACAGTTCAAGTAAACTCGTGCTTTGGTTTTGCACTTGATCCTGTACGCTGAGCAAACCATCTGCGTCTGTACGTATCGTGATATTTTGGGGTGGATAACATAAACGGTCTTTGGCACAACCTTGCCATGTCACTCGATAACTTTGGTTGGGCTTGGTCGCAATCGTAAAAGCAACCTGATTAAAATAAACCAGACTTTTGCCAAAATTGTCATCGTGTTGTGAAATTGCCGCAGGCAATTGAAGTGAAACAGACTGAGCGTTTTGTTGTACCGTAAATTTTTGTTGGTATAAATAATAGTTCGGCTGAATTTTCCAAGACAACTGTGCTTGATGATCTGAAATTGATTCGGCTGAAAACTGAAATGCCTGCTCTACAGGCAATAGCTCATCTGCATGAGCAAATACAGGGAAAGAGGCGATAAACAAAAGGCAATATTGTATAAACCAAAATATCGCCTTTCTTTGCGTGTGCAGTCGCATGGGCACATCTGCTCATTGGTTTAGAACAGGTAGGATACGCCAAAACCACCCGTATAGTCAGGTACGTCACCGCTCAAACCGACACCAATACTGGCATCAAATTGTGTGCGATTGTTAAGACTATAAACTAAGCCTGTTGCCAATGAGGTCTGATCGGCTTGCCCCTCTTGTTTACGATAAACAAACTCAGAAAAACCTGACCATTTACCAACAATTTGATAGCTCAAGGTCGGCACTGCCGTCCATGACCAATGACCATCTTCTAGCTCATAAAACATCGTCATACTGGTATTCAGAAGTTCGTTTTGTTGATACGCCACGGTTGAACCAATGGTATAACGATCATGATCTTCACTAAAACCTTGATTGCCTGTTGCAAAAGAGACTTGACCTAAAACAGCCATGGTCATTTTGTCATCTTGTAGATCAATGGCTTTTTTCACACCAACAGACACATCGCCTAAACCATGATCATTGACTTTTTGTCCTGCATGGCGAATTTGCGTCCATGCTGGACCATCCCAGCCGAGTTGCAATTCCATACTGTCGGTCAGACCTGTACGAAATAACATATCCGTCTGAACAGTCGTGGTTTTTTCATACCCCTCATCTGTTCCTTGTTTGCTATAAGATACGCTCGGTAAACTTTGTTCCCATGCAAGTTGGCCAACAGGGGTAATCCCTGTACCAAACCCCGTACCTAGGCGGTCAAAAGAAAATTCAGCTGCAAGACTATGCATACTCACTGCTGAAGCCAGTGCGAATGCCGTGGGTTGCCATAGTTTCATAAATATTCTCAAGGATTAAGCATTGGTTAATTCTTTTGTCATTTTTGCGCCATGCTCACGCAGTAACTGTAAAGTTTGCTTTTGCTCAGGCAAGGTTTCTGACCAGTCAATTTCATCATAATCACATTCAAAAAATAACTGGCTGATTGATGATAACACGGTCAAATCTTCATCATCCAATGTATTTGGATTGACTTTTTCATCGAGTAAACGCTGAACTGCAGGTACGCAGGCTGCACTTGCAGCATCCCAAAGTGGGCCGTAAAACTCTTCTGCATCCCATAAATGGACATTGGCTTTGGCTTGGATCAATGCATCTAAAATATCAAGATGGACTTGTAAAGCCTGTTGTTTTTCTTGCTCTGTTAATGTCTGACCTGCTTCATAGGCATCGCATACGATTTCCCACCACTGAAATAAACCATCACAAGCAATTGAAATTGGCATGCCTTTTTCAGGATCAGTAAAATTTGGATCAAGCCCTTGCTCTAACACGGCTTTAACCTGAGCAAAATCCAGTTGTTCAATGGCATCAATCAAAGCATGTTGTGATGTCGTTAGCATGAAGTCTTCTCAAATGATGATGTTCTGTACAGCAGTGTATCAAGAAACCGATCTTGAAAGACAATAAAAAAAGCTCCCGAAGGAGCTTTTCTAGAAGTGCTTAAAATTAAGCTTCATCTTCAATAATTTCGAGTGGTTTAGCACGAGGATTGTCTTTTTTCTCAATCACATGTTCTAAACTACGTTTTAAGCGCTCAATTGCACCATGAATAGCTGCATCAATATTGCCTGCTTTATGAGACACTGCGATTGGTTTAAATCCTGCTGGACGCGCTTCAATCATACAGCGTAAGTCGTCATCTCCGCCTTTATCACCATTTTCATCACTCAAATGTACTGAAAAATGGGTAATACGTTCACTGTGACGTTGAAATTCATTCGTAAGTTCTGCACGTATATAACCAATTAAACGTTCACTATTTTGAATATTTTTATCTGTGCGGATTTCAATGTTCATAATTCATCCTCTTTCTTTCATCGATCTGCTGTATGCAAAACAAAAAACCATCCATGTATATGCACCTAAAACCCATGTGCATAATGGTTAAAAGTTCTTCGATTTATCAGCGATTAGACTGCTTTCACCAAAGATATTGTCACCATTTTTGCATATTATTTCGGTGTCCTTATACCTCAAATATCAGGCTATACTCAAAAATATGCAAGTATATTTTGCAAAAAACGATCAAAAGGAAACCAACCGTGACAACTTCTTACTTACGTGGTCAAGCACTCATTGATTCTATTCGTTCTCAGCCCTATTCACGTGACCTGATTGGCTATCATGGGCAACCTCCGCATGCCAACTGGCCACATCAAGCCAAAATTGCGGTGCAATTTGTTCTCAACTATGAAGAAGGCTCAGAAAATCATATTGAACATGGTGATGCAGGTTCAGAACAATTTTTGTCTGACATTATTGGTGCGGCCAGTTTTCCTGCCAAGCATATGTCGATGGACTCAATGTATGAATACGGCTCGCGAGCAGGCTTTTGGCGTATTCATGAAGAGTTTCAACGCCGTAACTTACCAATGACCATTTTTGGGGTAGGCATGGCGCTAATTCGTAATCCTTATGTGGTTGAAGCCATCAAATCAGCAGGTTATGACGTTGCATCGCATGGTCAACGCTGGATTCACTATCAGGATATGCCCATCGAATTGGAACGCCAGTATATGGATCAGGCGATCAGCGTGCTTGAAAGTCTATTCGGTGAAGCACCAATCGGTTGGTACACAGGTCGTGATAGTCCAAACACCCGTCAACTTTTGGCTGATTTCCCACAAATTCAATACGATAGCGACCACTATGGTGATGACTTACCTTTTTGGACAACGCTCACCAATGCTGAGGGTGAAAGCCGCCCACACCTGATCATTCCCTATACTTTAGAATCGAACGACATGAAGTTCTGTTCACCTGGTGGCTTCAATAGTGGCGAACAGTTCTATCAATACTTAAAAGATGCGTTTGATGTGTTGTATGCCGAAGGTGAAACTGCTCCGAAAATGCTGTCGATTGGCATGCACTGCCGCATTTTAGGTAAACCCGGTCGTTTTAAAGCACTACAGCGTTTCTTGGATTACATCCAGTCACATGAGAAGGTTTGGATTTGCCGCCGTCATGATATTGCCCAACATTGGTATCAACATCATTTTCCAAAGTAAAAAATTTAGATCGGCTCTTGCTTTTTCAGACATGAATGCACATGTTTAAATGAGTCATAGCAACAATAAACTGGATATAATTATGCAACTCTCTGAATTCAACCAACTCTCTGAGACACAAGCACAAGAATTTTTAAAACATTGTGTCCACATTTCCTCATGGATACGGGATCTCGCTGAACAGCGCCCTTATCCGAGCAAACATACCCTGATCAATGCAGCGCAAAAGCAAACTGAAACATGGACATGGCAAGACATTAAAGCGGCACTTGACACTCATCCTCGTATTGGTGAACAGAAAGCTAAAAAAGATCTATCTGCACAAGAACAGGCCTTTTCAGAAAAAGAGCAAGCATTGGTCTATCAAGATGTCGCAACTACTGATGCGCTATACGATGCCAATCTTGCTTATGAACAGAAATTTGGTTTTATTTTTCTAATTAAAGCCGTTGGACTCACTAGCATGGATATCTTAAATGCATTACAACAGCGCCTAGAAAATGATGAAGACACTGAAAAACAAGTGGTTCACCAACAACTGGCAGGCATTGCGCTACACCGTTTGGAACAAGGAATTGAGGCGTGATTAGTACCCATATTTTAGATACCCACTTAGGCAAACCTGCTGCGGCTGTCACCGTAAAATTATTTAATGCAGAAAACCACACTTTATTGGGACAAGGGCAAACCGATGCCGATGGTCGCTTGAAAGATTTTGGCTTGACCAATTTTCTTGCGGGTGAATATCAGCTTGAATATGACATTGCACCCTACTTCGCAGCAAAACAGCTCGATACTTTTTTCCCCAAAGTCTGTATTCAGTTTCATGTGAACAATCCCCAAGAACACTTCCATGTTCCACTCTTGATTAGCCCGTTTGCTTACTCAACCTATCGAGGAAGTTAAGCTCAAATAAAAAAGAAGTTTTGATCATAAGATCAAAACTTCTTTTTGGACTAAATGGTCAAGTCTGATCCATTTTTTGCACTAAATACAAGCAGAATGCTTCATAAAATATAGTTTTTCGCTGAGACTTTATGATTCAAAAGTTTAAAATCTGTTGCATAAATGGTCTCCTTGAATCATACGCCCAAGACTTCCCTCACTTTTCTGACGTTTTTCTCAACGATCTCTTTAGCATTTCATCAGTGAAACGCTGCATTTTCAAAAAAATTGTTTAAAATTGGTCAGATTTTTGCATCTTGCATGTAAACCAGTTTATTTTCTGTGGGGAAGTCTACAATGAGCAATATTCGCCTTAAAAAAGCGCTTCTATTATGTGGTATCAGCAGCTTATGCTCTTCGGTTTTTGCATTGCCATTATCGAGCGATGAAGCTTGTAAAGCGGCGAATGTTAGTGATTTCTCTCAAATGTTGAGCTGTGGGACGATTGAAGGTAGCTTACGTCTCAATTCATTCTCAACAAATCATGCCTATTTTGCCAACAATAGCCAAGATACCACCACTGCGGGTGGTTACATCAATTACAAAACTGCACGCTACAACGGTTTCCAAGCAGTAATTGGTGTTGAAGGTCAAAAGCGTCTTGCACATGGCTCAGATGATATCTCTGAACTTTCTCAAGATACGTTCGGCATTGGTGAAGCATACATCAACTGGACACAAGACAAGTTCTCTGTGACCGTGGGTAATCAAAAACTTGATCTACCATTTATGGGTGATTACTCGTTCTATCGTGTGCAACCATTCTTGTATCAAGGTATTGATATGAAATATGGCGATGCTGATAACTTCGTTCGCGCAAACTATATCAACAAATACAAAAGCTATGGCGATGACAGCTTTGCACACCGTGACCGTTACAACGATGATAGTTGGTCAAAGGCTGTAGATACTCGCCTTGACCATGTAACCAGTATTGGTCTAGGTAAAAAATTCAACTTAAATGATAAATACTTGAAAACCCAAGCATGGTTAGAAAGTTATGAAGATTCATTCAACTTGTATTATGGCGAAGCCAATCTTGGTTTTGACAAAGTTCAATGGACACCTGAAGTGAGCGTACAAGCTGCTTATGCCAATGACATTGGTGATGCACAATTTAAGCAAGCAAGTGGTAAAAAAGTCGACAGTACATCTCTTGGTGCTCAGCTTAAACTCAAACCAACCGACAAATTGACTTGGCGTCTTGCTTACGACCACGTGTTCAAGAAAGATAATGCTTGGGGTAACGGCACGTTACCAACACCATATGCACATAAAACCTCTTCTGATCCGTACTTTGCACAACCATTCTTTACCAGTACTCAAGACTTAGGTCCTGGTGATTTCTATACCACTGAGCTTTCTTCGCCATTTGGTCAAAACGCTTTTGTGGGTAGCCGTATTAGCTATACCGATTTGAGCAATACCGAAACCAATAAAGATATGTATGAAGTGATGTTCTATGGCTTCTATAACTTTACAGGTGCGTTAAAAGGTTTGAGTTTGTCTGAGTTTATTGGTTTCCAAAAACAAAAAGGCGATTCAAATGCATTCTTGCAAAACCGTTTTGGAATCACTTACAACTTCTAAGTCTCATGGTATAACGATGACTGAAGTGATCGTTATCGCCTGATCTAGTTGTTAAAAAAGATGCCTTCAAGGCCACTGCTGTCCCATAGTTTGCTTTAAATAAAAAAACCTGAGGCCTAACAGTTAAAATATGAGTGCAAACAAACACTTTAACGACCAGGATTCAGGTTTTGTCACATCAGAATACCGTATTTTATGAGCTAATTAAACCTGTTGTGCGACAGGATTTTGAACAACTTGCTAAAGTACACCATGTTGGACAGAA
>NZ_BKNN01000015.1 GCF_008993995.1 Acinetobacter brisouii | reverse complement strand
AAGCGTTTTTACCTTTCGATGAGCCAAAGTGATTCAAGTTTTCTTGTGTATGTGGCATAGACCAGACAATACCATCAACTGCACATATACGAAGACCATGAAAATCTGAATGTTGTTGCTGTGAATCTTGAAACCATGCTTGGCTAAGCGTGGAAAACAGTGCCTGCAAGGGCTCCAATCCCAAACGTTGTCGAGCTTGTACAGATGCACTGGGAACACAATATTGTGTTGTACCAAAGACAAGTTGCAACTGTTGAACAACATACCAAATGGGTTGATCTCGAAATAAGGCAAGACCAATCACCAGCCATACCACATGTTCAGCAGGGAGTTTTCTCTTTCGGATAGATGCCTTGCCTGTTTCTTTTAAACAAGCTTCGATCCAATTTAAATCAATGAGTTCATTGAAATGTGAGAGTGAGGGTAATGTTTGTTGGAGTGTTAAATCTAAATGATGTGATAAATTCATAAAAAAAATGAGTGTATTTGCATACACTCATTTTTACAGCAATTTATCTTTTTTTGCTTAACTGACTGGCATTAATGCCAAAGCATGCCTTTTGATTTATCTGTCGATCTTAATGTTCACGACGATAGATTTCATCAGCGTGTTCAAAGCGTTCTACAACATCACGAGAAGGCTGCTTGCTGATTAAGCTCACCACAATAATGGTCAATGTAGCAAAAATGAAGCCCGGAATAATCTCGTAGATGCCTGTAGCAGCAAACATGTTTTTCCACAAGATGACAGTCACAGCACCAACAACCATCCCTGCAACCGCACCACTTAAAGTCATACGTTTCCAGAATAAAGAGAAAATGATCAGTGGGCCAAATGCAGCACCAAAACCAGCCCATGCATAAGACACCAAGCCTAAAACTTTACTGTCAGGGTTACTTGCCAAGATAATGGCGAAAACTGCAATCGCAAGCACCATTAAACGACCCACCCAAACCAACTCTTTTTGTGAAGCGTTTTTACGAATAAATGCTTTATAAAAGTCTTCGGTCAGTGTGGTCGAACACACCAAAAGCTGACAGCTTAATGTACTCATGACAGCAGAGAGAATCCCAGCCATCACAATTCCTGCAACCCATGGGTTAAATAGAATTTGAGTCAATTCCATAAACACCAATTCAGAGTTTGTGCCGACTTTGCCTGCAAACTCAGGGTGTGCTTGGAAGAATGCGATTCCAAAGAAACCCGCACCAACCGCACCAGCAAGACATAAAATCATCCATGACATGCCAATACGGCGTGCAGCAGGAATTGATTTTACCGAGTCAGCCGCCATGAAGCGGACAAGAATATGCGGTTGACCAAAATAGCCTAAGCCCCATGCCATTGAAGAAAGAATGGCAATCTTAGACAAATTGGAGAACATGTCATAGGCGTGTGGACGTGCCGTTTCAACCAGTTGCGTGAATTGTGCTTGACCATCACCAATCGCTAAATAGGTAAATACGGGGGTCAAAAACAAGGCAAACAGCATCATTGCAGCTTGGAACGTGTCCGTCCAGCTAATTGCCAAGAAACCACCAATACACACATAGCTGATCGTTGCGATTGCACTGACCCATAACGCAGTGGTGTAATCCATATTGAAAATGGTTTCAAACAAGCGTGCGCCTGCGACCATACCTGAAGCGCAGTAGATTGAGAAGAAAATCAAAATCGTTAATGCAGATACAATACGCAAGACACGTTTTGAGTCATTGAAACGGTTGGTGAAATAATCTGGTAATGTGAGTGCGTTATTTTGGACTTCAGTGTGGACGCGTAGACGACCAGCAACAAATTGCCAGTTGAGCCAAGCCCCAATCGTCAAGCCAATGGCAATCCATGCTTCAGAAAGTCCTGCGGCATAAATAGCGCCTGGTAGCCCCATAAGCAACCAGCCACTCATGTCAGAAGCGCCTGCGGATAATGCAGTGACAAAACTGCCTAAGCTACGCCCCCCAAGAATATAGTCAGAAAAGTCGCGGGTTGAACGGTATGCATATAAGCCAATACAAACCATGGCAATAATATACAGAATAAAGGTAATAACGGTCGGATTAGTATAGTTCATAGATCATCCTGTCTAAAAAACGGTCCGTGTGTTGCGGTTCAGCAAGTGAATTAAATCTATAATTACAGAATAATTACCGAATAACTCACTATAATCAGGGTATTTTTTAGAGGGAAATTCAAAAGTAATAATGAAATAATCGAGGCTAAAAATTCATCAAAAGCGAATATTTAGCAAGTACAGTATGTGAAGCCAATCAGGTTGTGGGGAGTGCTGTATATACAAATACAGTCATAAGTGATACGTCCTTAGGATTACGATGTAATCACGTGATAAGCAAGAAGGCATTCATTTTAGAGGAATTTGAGCTCTTGATACAAAGGTAAAAGCAATCAGATTTTATTTGTGGTTTAATTTTTAGCCGATTTTTAAAAAAATTTTCAAAATTGGCATTTAAAAAACATAATGCTCATAAACCTCTTGCGAAAATGATGATTGCAAATTTATTTGGTTTACCAGTGCAGCGATTATGATAATGCGGAGTTGACTAGACCAATATGTTGTAGAGAATAAAACCATTCCTGAAGTTGTACTTGAGCGGGGTTTACTGACTCAAGAGCAACTCAATGATATTTTTAAATTTGAAAATTTAGTCTCTGAAATTGTGGTTGTTCATGACGAAGAATGTGTATAAGCCATCTTCGGATGGCTTTTTTTACGAATGAATTTAATATGCTTAAGCACTGATTTTATTTGCAAATTGGTTGAATAACTTGGTGTCTGCTTAGGAGGAAATCAGTTGTGCAAAAAGGTGAGCCATACCTTGTGTCGCAGTCTTTTGAATCAATTGATATTGTTTGGGTACAGCGGCATGGCTGGCTTTAGGGTCAATATAAAATGCCTGACAATGTTTTGGGATGTGATGAATCAAACCCGCGACAGGATAAACCTGTAAAGTTGAGCCAATCACAATAAAAATATCAGCTTGACGGACAATCTGCTGAGCATGCTCATATTCGGGAACTGCTTCACCAAACCACACCACATGTGGACGCAGAGGTGAACCATCCTCAGCAAAATCACGATCTAAACGCAGTTCCCAACCATCAATTGGGTAGAAATGTTCTGATGCTTTGCATGTATTTGGTGCAGAACTTTTTGCAAGTCGAATATTGCCATGCAAATGTATCACGTGCTGATTGCCAGCACGTTCATGTAAGTCATCAATATTTTGCGTAATGACGCTGACCTCAAAGTAAGCTTGTAATAATGCAATCAGTTGGTGAGCAAGGTTGGGCTGTGCTGCCAAGATCTGTTTACGCCGTTGATTGTAGAAGCGTTGGACCAGTTCAGGTTGGCGCGCCCATGCCTCAGGTGTGGCAACATCCTCAATGGCATAATTTTCCCATAAGCCATTACTGTCACGAAAGGTATCAATACCACTTTCAGCACTCATTCCTGCGCCAGAAAAGATCACCAGTTTTTGCATATTATTCTCCTGAGTGTTGATGATGTCGTCGTAAAAAAGCCGCAAGTGCCTGAGCAAATTTTTTG
Organism: Acinetobacter brisouii; assembly: GCF_008993995.1. Lineage (GTDB taxonomy): Bacteria > Pseudomonadota > Gammaproteobacteria > Pseudomonadales > Moraxellaceae > Acinetobacter > Acinetobacter brisouii_A. Next base: position 52,162 of record NZ_BKNN01000015.1, on the reverse strand, counting down.
GGTTCAGAAACCAAAGGGGTATGCCCTGAGCGCTCAAATTCAACACAATGTGCTTGTTGCTGCATATTGGCGGCAATCAGGCGTTGTCCTTCAATTGGATACAGTTTAGAGCGTGTGCCCATAAAAAATGTACTTGGACAGTTCAGTTGCTGTAAAGCGACACGATAGTCCTGATCATGCTGTAAATATGTATCGACATACCAAGCAAGATAATCTAAACGCTGCATGGGTAAAATAATCGGTTGCAGCATATGATGGCGTTGCGCCACTTTAAACAAACGTGGAAATAAATCATTACTATTTTGAAATTCAAGAAGTTGATGCCAAATGGCAATCAGATGAAAACGCTCATGGCTTGACAGCTCTTGAATGTAGCGATGAGGGTGATAGGTGTGTAATAACTGAGAAAGCTGAGCCAAATGCTGTTTAAAAAGTTGTTGTTGTTCAGCAAAAAGTCCATGTGACCATGTTGCATCGACTACAATTTTGGGGCTTTGATCGATATGTAAATAGGCTTGCAGATAAGTCGTTAAATCGCCGTGTGCCATACCATGCATAGCGGTTGTTGCCCCCATTGAGTATGCAATCACGATAAATTTTTCAAGATGTTTATGCTGAATAACATCACTTAAATCTTGCCAATGGCTCGAAATGGCATCTAAACCTTGAGGAATTTCACAGTGTCGGGAATGCCCAAAACCGCGCCAGTCAGGAATAATAAAACGGAATTTTTTACGATGCTGATATAAAAAAGGTAGCCATTGCCAGCTTTTCATTCCTAAACCTGAAAGCACGATGACAACCTGTTGTCCTTGACCAAATTCACGTACAAAAAGAGATTGTTGGTCACGCATGACATAAAATGGCATAGCTCACCTTATTCTTCTAATCTTGCCAAGACGGGAATTAATTGTTGTAACCATTTAATCCACTCCAGCTCAAGCTGTATGCCCAATTCTAAAATCATTTTATGAATATATAACGTCCGTTGTAGTGGAATATGATTCCCAAAATCTTTTTGATAAATGCTTTGATAAATGTTGAGCGTTTCCTGATGGAGGGTTAAATGGCGTTGTAACTCAGGCAAAATCAAATTTCCACCCAATTTTGCCTCTGCGCGAAGGCGTACCATCAAATCTTCACGAAGTTGGGCGGGGGGGCTTTGTTTACTGAGCCAGTCAGCCAGTTCAATTCGACCAGACTGTTCCACTTGATAGACTTTTTTACGAGAAGATTGAGCCTCATCTACGGTGGAAATCCAGCCTTTGCTGAGCATATGTCCTAGCTCGCGATAAATCTGTTGATGAGTTGCATTCCAAAAATAGCCCATAGAGCGGTCAAAGCGCCGTGCCAATTCAAAGCCTGTACTTGGCTTTTCCAATAAACTGGTGAGTAAAACATGGGCTAAAGACATAATTTTGACAGGATAACAAAAAGTGACTGAATAGATTATGCAACAAGTTGCATTGAAAAAGAAACTTGACTATAACTAAATGCAACAAATTGCATAATAACGCCAGCATGATGCTCGCAGGAGTCCGAAATGTCGACTTATCCGCATTTATTTGCCCCTTTAGATTTGGGATTTACTACATTAAAAAACCGTGTGTTGATGGGTTCAATGCATGTGGGATTGGAAGAAGCAGAAAATGGCTATGCACGTATGGCAGCCTTTTATGCTGAGCGCGCGCGTGGTGGTGTAGGCTTAATTGTCACGGGAGGAATAGCCCCCAATGCAGCAGGCGTGACATTTTTGGGCGGTTCAAAACTCGATAATCAGGAAGATGCAGAAAAGCATCGCCAAATTACTGAAGCTGTACATGAGGCAGGTGGTAAAATTGCCATGCAAATCCTGCATACAGGGCGTTATTCTTATCAACCTAACATTGTTGCACCTTCGGCAATACAAGCGCCGATTAACCCTGTCAAACCTCATGCATTAAGTGCTGAGGAGATTGAGCAAACCATTCATGACTTTATTCACTGTGCCGAAATGGCTCAGTATGCAGGTTATGATGGCGTGGAAATTATGGGGTCTGAAGGTTATCTGATTAATGAGTTCATCGCTGCACGCACCAATCATCGGGATGATGAATGGGGCGGTACGTATGAAAACCGTATTCGTTTTGCCTTAGAGATTGTCCGTCGTACGCGTGAAGCTGTAGGTAAAAACTTTATTATTATTTATCGCCTGTCGATGTTAGATCTGGTTGAAGGTGGATCTAACTTAGCTGAGGTGATTGATCTGGCAAAAAAAATTGAACAAGCTGGCGCAACCATTTTAAATACAGGCATTGGCTGGCATGAAGCGCGTATTCCAACGATTGCCACCAAAGTGCCTCGCGCTGCATTTACGTGGGTCACACAAAAACTCAAAGGTCAGGTCAAGATTCCATTGATTACGTCAAACCGTATCAATACCCCAGAAATGGCAGAACATGTTTTGGCATCTGGTCATGCGGATATGGTTTCTATGGCACGCCCGATGCTTGCTGATCCTGAGTTTGTACTCAAAGCCAGTGAAGGGCGTTCTGATGAAATCAACACCTGTATTGGCTGTAACCAAGCCTGTTTAGATCAGATTTTTTCAATGCAAATTGCATCTTGCTTGGTCAATCCACGGGCATGTTATGAAACCGAGCTGATTTTTAAAGAAGCCACTCAGAAAAAACGAATTGCTGTTGTTGGCGCAGGGCCAGCAGGTTTAAGCTTTGCGATTTATGCAGCACAACGTGGGCATCAGATTGATTTATTTGATGCAGAAAGCCGAATAGGTGGACAATTTAATATTGCCAAAACCATTCCGGGCAAAGAAGAATTTTATGAAACACTGCGTTATTTTCAACGTCAAATTGAATTATATGCTGAACACATTCAACTCAAATTAAATCAACGCGTGAATAGTGATCGCTTGCAACAAGCTGATTACGATGAAATTGTGATTGCGACAGGTGTCACCCCAAGACAACTCGATATAGAGGGTATTGATCATCCAAAGGTTCTCAATTATTTACAGGTTTTAAAGGAGAAACAACCTGTAGGACAACGGGTTGCGATTATTGGGGCGGGCGGTATTGGTTTTGACACTGCAGAATTTCTAACCCAGTCAGGAACCAGCGCCAGTATTGTGCCAGAAAAATTTTATGATGAATGGGGGATTGACCCAGCCTATGAACATACAGGGGGGCTAAAAGCAGCCCGCCCCGAATCGGCTGCCCGAGAAGTATTTTTATTGCAGCGAAAAAATAGTGCAGTTGGCGCACATCTAGGGAAAACCACAGGTTGGATTCATCGACTTAGTCTTAAACATCGCCATGTACAGATGTTGTCAGGCGTTACGTATGAAAAAATTGATGATCAGGGTTTACATATTATTGTGAATGAACAGCATAAATTACTGGAAGTTGACCATATTGTGATTTGTGCAGGGCAGGAATCGTATACAGCAATGTATGATGAATTACTGGCACAAGGCAAGTCTGTTCATTTGATTGGTGGCGCTAAAGAAGCAGGTGAACTCGACGCTAAACGAGCAATTCGCCAAGGTGCTGAACTCGCAGCAACGATTTAACTCTTTGTAAATAAAAAAAACCAGCATTGTGCTGGTTTTTTTATGGCTAAGCAGACGATCTTAGTTGTTTAGTGCAGGTTTTGCGGCAGCAATTGCAGCAGCAACAGCATCATCTTCAGTTAAATGTGCTTTTTTGCTTGGAGTCGATTTTTTCTCGGTAACAGCTTGGCTATTACTTGCATTTGCACTACTTTCTGTTGTAGTAGTTGAACTATTGGTTGCTGGTGCTGTGGTATTGTCCGTAGTTGCTGTATCAGCAGTTACGTCTTTCGTTTCACGACGAATTTCTGTGGTGGTATGTTCAGTTTCTTCACGCTGAATGGTCACTACCTTTGGGGTTGGAGGTGCAGGCGGTGCAACTTCAGACGCTGCTGGAGCAGTAGTTTCATTAATAGAGTGGAATTGCTCAGATGCAGGATTTGTTGGTTGCTCAGATTGTGCAGGTTGATTATCTTGAGAAGGTTCTTTTTCTTTCGAGCAAGCTACAAGAAGTAGACCAGCGGCGATCGCACCGCAGAGCAGAAGTTTCTTATTCATCGCGTAACAAAATTGATTTAAATAAAGATGCGACATTATAGCAATAAAAATTCAATTGCAAATGTACAGATATGTCACCATATTGCATCAAAAATGGTGGTAAAATAGGCAATTGTAATTTGTTATGTGAATACCTGTGGAATGACTTTGCTTTATAGGGCCAGAGTAAAGTAAAATTGCCCAGCATTGCATGCCGATTTAGGCTTGATTGTACGAGAAACCGAATGACCCATTTTATTTTCGTTACTGGTGGTGTTGTATCATCACTAGGTAAAGGTATTTCAGCTGCTTCAGTTGCTGCACTTTTAGAAGCTCGTGGTTTAAAAGTAACCATGGTTAAAATGGATCCATACATTAATGTCGATCCAGGGACAATGAGTCCTTTTCAACACGGTGAAGTCTTCGTAACCGAAGATGGCGCCGAAACAGACTTAGACTTGGGTTATTACGAACGTTTCTTACGTCGTGCGAAAATGACCAAGCTCAATAACTTTACCAGTGGCCGAGTATATCAAGACGTCCTGAACAAAGAACGTCGTGGTGATTATCTTGGTGGTACGGTACAAGTTATCCCGCATATTACGGACAATATTAAAGAACGTGTACTTCGCGCTGGCGAAGGCTACGATGTTGCGATCGTTGAAATCGGTGGCACAGTTGGGGATATCGAGTCACTTCCATTTATGGAGTCTGTTCGTCAGTTATTGGTTGAACTTGGCCACAAACGTAGCATGCTCATGCATTTGACGTTGTTGCCATATATCAAATCTGCTGCTGAACTCAAAACTAAACCAACGCAGCACTCTGTAAAAGAATTGCTTTCGATTGGTATTCAGCCAGATATTTTGATCTGCCGTACTGAACATGATGTTGATGCAGACACTAAACGCAAAATCGCACTCTTCACTAACGTAGAAGCGCGTGCAGTTGTTGTTTGTAAAGATGCAAAAACCATTTATCAAATCCCGCGTAATTTCTATGAACAAAACGTGGATGACTTGATCTGTGAACGTTTTGGTTACAATGATTTACCAGAAGCGGACTTGTCTGACTGGGATCAGGTCTGTGAAGCATTATTTAATCCAGAGTACACAGTACGTGTGGCAATGGTGGGTAAATATGTTGAACTTCCAGATGCTTATAAATCAGTAAACGAAGCGTTATTGCACGCGGGTATTCAAAACCGCGTTAAAGTGCAAATCGATTATGTTGATGCAGAAGCACTTGAATCAAAAGATGTTGCGGCTGAACTCAAAGATGCCGATGCAATTCTAGTTCCAGGTGGTTTTGGTGAACGTGGTACTGAAGGGAAAATGAAAGCCATTCAGTTCGCTCGTGAAAATGAAATTCCATTCTTGGGCATTTGTTTGGGTATGCAGCTTGCAGTCATTGAATATGCTCGCCATGTTGCAGGATTACCAGAAGCGACTTCAACAGAATTCAATCGTGCTACAAAATATCCATTGATTGGTTTGATTACTGAATGGTTAGATGAGCGCGGCGAATTACAACAACGTAGTGTTGAGTCTGATTTGGGCGGCACAATGCGTTTGGGTGCTCAAAAATCTGAATTGGTTGCAGGCACGAAAACACGTGAAGTGTATGGTAAAGCTGAAATTACAGAACGTCACCGCCATCGTTATGAAATGAATGACCGTTTTATTGCACCACTTGAAGAAGCTGGTATGAAAATTTCAGGTTATTCTGTTGCACAACATTTGGTTGAAACGGTTGAAATTCCTGCGCACCCTTGGTTTATTGCAGTTCAATTCCACCCAGAGTTTACAAGCTCGCCACGTGATGGACATCCGTTGTTTGCAAGCTTTATTGATGCTGCGAAAAAACAGTATCAAAAAGGTAAAAACTAAATTACTCCAGTTTTGGAAAGTTTAAATGTCACAATTAAAACCACAAGAGATTGTACGTTTAGGCGATATACAAATGGCAAATCATTTGCCATTTGTACTATTCGGCGGAATGAATGTACTTGAGTCTAAAGATCTTGCATTTGAGATTGCAGAAACGTATATCGATATTTGTAAGCGTTTAGACATTCCTTATGTCTTTAAAGCTAGCTTTGATAAAGCCAATCGTTCGAGTTTGTACTCGTTCCGTGGACCAGGTTTGGAAAAAGGTATTGAATGGCTGGCTGACATTAAGAAACAGTTTAATGTGCCAATCATTACCGATGTGCATGAGCCGTATCAGGCGGCTCCTGTGGCTGAAGTTGCAGACATTATTCAGCTTCCTGCATTTTTAAGTCGTCAGACTGACCTTGTTGAAGCAATGGCAAAAACCAATGCCATTATTAATATCAAAAAAGCACAGTTTTTAGCGCCACATGAAATGCGTCATATCTTGAATAAATGTCTGGAAGCGGGCAATGACAAGTTGATTTTATGTGAGCGTGGTTCTGCATTTGGTTATAACAACCTTGTCGTTGATATGCTAGGTTTTGATACCATGAAAGCGATGAATGTTCCTGTGTTCTTTGATGTGACTCACGCATTACAAACACCAGGTGGGCGAGCAGACTCAGCAGGTGGTCGCCGTGCTCAAATTACCACGCTTGCCCGTTCAGGTATGGCAACAGGGCTGGCAGGTTTATTTTTAGAAGCTCATCCAAATCCAGATGAAGCGAAATGTGACGGTCCATGTGCCTTACGTTTATCCCAACTTGAACCATTCTTGGCTCAGCTTAAAGAGTTGGATACGTTGGTCAAAGGATTTGAAAAATTAGACACACACTAATGCATTGAATGCATTAGCTTATTAATTAACAGAGGAATTGTTCATGAGCCAAATCGTTGACATTCGTGCGCGCGAAATTTTGGACTCTCGTGGTAACCCAACCATCGAAGCAGATGTTATTTTAGATTCTGGGGTTGTTGGTCGTGCATGTGCACCGTCAGGTGCTTCAACAGGTTCTCGTGAAGCACTTGAACTTCGTGATGGTGATAAATCACGTTACTTAGGTAAAGGCGTACGTACTGCAGTTCAAAATGTAAATAGCGATATTCGCAATTTGCTTGTTGGTCAAAGCGTATTTGAGCAAAAATCACTTGATGAACAAATGATTGCGCTTGATGCAACTGAAAACAAAGCTAAATTGGGTGCGAATGCAACGTTGGCTGTATCTCTAGCAGCAGCGCGTGCAGCAGCAACTGAACAAAAACTTCCTTTGTTCCAATACATCGCAAATTTGCGTGGTCAAACAACATTGTCTATGCCTGTGCCAATGATGAACATCTTAAATGGTGGTTCACATGCAGATAATAATGTTGATATTCAAGAGTTTATGATCGAGCCTGTAGGTTTTGGTTCATTCGCTGAAGCATTGCGTGCGGGTGCTGAAATCTTTCATTCCCTAAAATCAGTTTTAAACAAAAAAGGTTTAAACACTGCTGTTGGTGATGAAGGTGGTTTTGCACCAAACTTGCGTTCAAACGAAGAAGCAATCACGGTTATTTTGGAAGCAATCGGTCAAACAGGCTATAAAGCAGGTTCTGACATTATGCTTGCACTTGACTGTGCATCTTCAGAATTTTACAAAAATGGTCAGTACATCCTTGCAGGTGAAGGCAATAAAGCATTCACAAGCAACCAGTTTGCTGACTACCTTGCAGATTTGGTAAAACAATATCCAATTATCTCAATCGAAGATGGTCTAGATGAATCTGACTGGGACGGTTGGGCGTACTTGACTTCAATCTTGGGTGATAAAATCCAGTTGGTGGGTGATGACTTGTTCGTAACCAATCCGAAGATTTTACAACGTGGTATTGACCAAAACGTTGCAAACTCAATTTTGATCAAGTACAACCAAATCGGCACCTTGACTGAAACTCTAGATGCAATTTACCTTGCTAAAGCAAATGGTTATACGACTGTGATTTCACATCGTTCTGGCGAAACAGAAGATTCAACCATTGCTGATTTAGCAGTTGGTACTGCTGCGGGTCAAATCAAAACAGGTTCACTGTGCCGTTCTGACCGCGTATCAAAATATAACCAATTGCTTCGTATTGAAGAATTGACGCAAGCGATTTATCGCGGTAAAGCTGAATTCAAAGGTTTGAACTAAGCTTTATGTTGATGTTTTGGAAAGAAACCTTCAATTCTTTTTCAAGTCGCATCATATTGTGCCTTGCGATCATTTTGGTCGCAGGGTTTCAATATATGTTCTGGTTTGGTGAGGGTGGTTATTATGATCATCAAAAACTCATGCAACAAATCCAGCAACAAACGGAAGTTAACCAAGAGTTAAAAGAGCGTAACCGAATCTTGGGTGCAGAAGTTTATGATTTGAAAAATGGTGCAGAAGCGATTGAAGAGCATGCGCGTTTGGACTTGGGTTTAATTAAGCCGAATGAAACTTTTGTACAGATGAGTACAATTACAACGCAGTATCAATCGACTTATGTTGATCCGAATAAGCAACAAGATGTAGGTACGAATGAAGATGAAGACAGCCCAGATATGCACTAAGCTTTGGGCTATTATTCCTGCTGCGGGTTCAGGCCGCAGATTTTCACAAAATGAATTAAAACAATATCAAAACATCTTGGATCAGACCGTGCTTGAACATAGTGTGGCACGGTTGAATCAACTTCCTTTAGCAGGTTATGTTCTGGCGATTAGTCCAGAAGATCAACTAGCACAAAAACTCCCTTTAGTTTTTCCTGATAAAGCTCATTTTTGTTTGGGTGGCGCTGAACGTGTTGACTCAGTATTCAATGCCTTGAAGTATTTAGAAGCATTTGCAGCAGATGATGATTATGTGCTGGTACATGATGCAGCACGCCCTTGTATTTTATTGAAATCATTACAAGATTTAGTTGAAAAGGCAAAGCAGCATAACAGTAGTGCGATTTTAGCAACGCCTGTGCGTGATACTTTAAAGCGTGTGGTTGATCAGAATCAGATTGAAACTACGGTGAGCCGTGAAGCTTTATGGCAGGCGCAAACACCGCAAATCGCAAAATTCTCTGTATTAAAAGCAGCCATAGAACATGCTTTGGCTGCTGGAATCAATATTACAGATGAAGCAAGTGCATTGGAGTTTTCCCAGCAGCCTGTGATTGTTGTGCATGGGCGTTCTGACAATATTAAAATAACTTACCCTGAAGATTTACAGTTGGCTGAACTTATTTTAACTGCTCAACAATTAGCAAATTAACTTGAGCTGTACTTTGAATTAGTCATATAAGCGATATGTGCCTGTAAAGCGTTGGCAATTTTTCTTGTTGACGTGATTAGTACTGCTTACGACCAAGACTGCTTTTTGATAATTAAACTGATATTGACATGCAGTTTCATTGTTGGTCACCTTGCTTTTATCTGCATTATTCAAGTATGCCAGAAAAGCAAAACTAAGTTTATCGAGACTGGTATTTGGATTGCGATAGACCCAGCCTTCAATTTTAATTTTGTCTTGTTCTAATTGGTGAATTTGTAAATAGGTCTGCGGTTGAGCAATTTGACCATGATGATATTTAATAAAATGTTGTGTCAGACTTTGATTGAGTGAGCTATAAGCATTGAGGTCTTCACTACGCAAATCAAATTGTTGTTCTAGACAATTTTTATTTTTGCATTGAGCAAGGCGAGCTTGCCACATATTTTGTGTGTCGTGTAAAAGTTGTAAGGGGGCATTTGTAACTAAGTTGGAATTGAGATAAAGCTGATTAATCTGATTCACTTGGGATTGATATTGAGTATGGCAGTAGAGTTGGCGAGATTGATGCAACTTTGAATGACATAGCGGTTGTTCAGCAGAACTTTGGATACACACAAATACACTGAGGATAACCATACAGCCGAATGCTTTATTGCTATAAAGATTAAAATTCAACGACATGATCGCTTATACTTTGACAATATGATGCTAGCGCTAACTATAGCGAATCCGCAATAACAAACACAAGTCTTAGAAGGAAGTTTACCATGGTTGCAAAAATTAGAATTGGGCAGGGTATGGATGTACATGCTTTTGAAGATGGTGAATTTGTCACATTGGCGGGTGTTCAAATTCCACATACACAAGGATTAAAAGCACACTCCGATGGTGACGTGGTCTTGCATGCACTGTGTGATGCTTTGCTAGGTGCATTGGCACTCGGTGATATTGGGCAGCATTTTCCAGATACTGATCCAGAATTTAAGGGAGCAGATAGTCGTAAACTGTTGCAACACGTCTATCAATTGATTTTAGATCGGGGATATATGCTCGGTAATGCTGATATGACCGTGGCTTGTGAACGTCCAAAATTGGCAAAATACAACTTAGATATGCGTCAAAGTGTTGCAGATGTGCTTGATGTAGATGTCTCACAGATTAGTATTAAAGCGACAACTACTGAAAAGTTAGGTTTTACTGGACGTCAGGAAGGAATTTTGGCAACTGCCACCGTATTGTTGGTGGCAGCAAGCTAAGAACAGGCATTATGAAAATGCTTTTCCCATCAGGGCTTGTTGAAGCTCTAATGTTGCTTTACGTCCTTGAAGTTGTAAAGCAACATTGTGGATCAAACCTGTCCACGTATCATTAGGCTCCCAAATTTGGTGTAAATAATGCTGCGCCTGTTCAATATCGTTGTTCATATAGTACTGGCGATATAAATACATCAATGCACTCACCCGATAATTTTTAGAGCAATGTATCCAGATACTTTGTTCTTTCACTAGAAAGTTCAGGGTATCGAGAACAAAGAGAGCTTGCTCTGGATCGGGAAGTTCCCAGTGAATGGGAAGTTGAATATAGTTTAGCCCCAATTCAAGGCAAATTTTATCTTCATGTTCAAGCGCATTGCTGGCATCACTCAATGCCAAATTAATGACGGTATTAATACCATAGGCTTTGATGAGCTTAAGCTCTTCAACGGTTGGCTGCCCTGAACTCAAAAGACGTTCATGAATATATTGAAAGTTGAGGGTCTGGCTAAGCGCTTGTTCTAAATTGTTCATGTGTGATCAATCATAAAAAACGCCATCATCATGATGGCGTATTGTAAAACAATTAACGGTTTGGTAAGACGTCTTTTAATGCATCGTGCATTTGAAGTAGCGTTTTTTCCGTTGTATCCCAATCGATACAGCTATCAGTCACGGATTTACCATATTCAAGATCAGCTAAGTTGTCTGGAATATCTTGGCGACCGCCTTTAAGGTGGCTTTCAACCATTAACCCAACGATTGACTTATTGCCATCGAGAATTTGCTCAGTGACATTTTTAAGAACCAATGGTTGTAGGTATGGATCTTTGTTTGAGTTGGCATGGCTAGCATCAATCATGATTTTATTGCTCACTTTTGCTTTTGCCAAAGCTTGCTCTGCTTCTGCAACAGACGTTGCATCGTAGTTTGGCTTGCCGTTACCGCCACGGAGTACTACGTGGGCATAAGGGTTGCCATTGGTACGAATCACAGAAACTTGACCATCTTCATTGAGACCCAAGAAGCTATGTCCATGTTTTACAGCTTGCATCGCATTGGTTGCAACAGTTAAACCGCCATCTGTACCATTTTTAAAGCCTACAGGAGAGGATAAACCTGAAGACATTTCACGGTGAGTTTGGCTTTCTGTAGTACGTGCACCAATTGCAGACCAAGAAATTAAATCATGTAAATACTGTGGTGAGTTTGGATCAAGTGCTTCAGTCGCACACGGCAAACCGACTTCATTCAACTCGAGTAATAATTTACGTCCAATACGCAGACCTTTTTCGATATTGAATGAGTCATTCATGTCTGGGTCATTAATCAGACCTTTCCAGCCAATCGTGGTACGCGGTTTTTCAAAGTAGACACGCATAACCAAGTAAAGCGTATCTTTGACTTTTTCGCTGAGTGCTTTAAGGCGTTCAGCATATTCATGTGCAGCTTTTGGATCATTGATTGAACATGGGCCAATCACCACAAATAAACGTTTATCTTCACCATCCAAAATCTTACGAATCGTGTCACGTCCTTTGAGCACAGTTTGATAGGCTTGCTCAGAAAGAGGAAGTTCTTCTTTTAATTGTGCTGGAGTAACAAGCGGTTGGATACTTTGGATATTGATGTCATCAATATCGGCTGAGGTAATAGAATGGGACTGTAAACTATTCATTGCCTTCACTGGTTAAAAAATACGATCATCAGGATGAATCTGACTATAGCATGCTTTATGAAACAAAGGAGCGTGATTGCACTAAAACTTTGGATTTAAAACGTCTATTAGTCTAATGCTCAACAGCATTAAACATGCTGTTGAGTTGAATTTGCAGGCTGAATCAACATTGCAGTTTCAGCTTTGGCTTTTGGCTTTTCTTTGCTTGGATGTAAGATGAAGTTAATCCCCAATAAAAATAAGGTAATGCCTAAAATTTTACGAATCATTTTTTCTGGCAGTTTCGAGCTGATGAGTGTGCCAAAAATAATTGCAGGAATCGAACCGATGAGTAACCAACCTAAAAGGTGAAAATCGACATTGCCCGAACTCATATGTGCCATACCAGCAACAAAAGTCAGTAACACGGCATGGGCAACATCTGAACCAATGATACGAATCATTGGAAGATTTGGGAACAGTAGAATCAGCGCCATAACCCCAAAAGCCCCTGCACCGACTGAAGACAAGGTTACAAATATTCCTAAGACTGCCCCCATGATGATGATATAAATACGGCGTTTCCCCGTAAAAGATAGTTCATCTGATGGAGATTGTTGGTCACGGAAGCGCTTAAAGAATTTCTCGATTTGTGAGCGAAAAACAATAGAAAGTCCTGTGATGGTTAACATAAAACCTAACACCATGGTCAGTAAGGCTTTGTATTGTGCGGACTGACTTAAATAATGCTCAAGAACCCAATGCGTCGCAAAGGAAGCAGGAATACTGCCAACAGACAGCCAAATAACGATTGGCCAAACGATATTCAATTTTTTGGCATGTACTGCCGAGCCGCAAAGCTTAGAAATTGAGGCGTAGATCAGGTCAGTACCAATCGCAATGTGGGGTTCGATCTTAAATAAACCGATCAATATAGGCGTCATGAGTGAGCCGCCGCCAACACCAGTGATGCCCACACAAAAACCAACAAGCATGCCTGCTAAAATGAACTGAACTGCATCAATCATGAGTGTATGCCATTATATAAATTTGTGCATATCTTAGGAGTTTTTATGAAAAAATGTAGTCATAAAATATGATTTGCTTATTCTAAAAATGAATAAACGCCTTAAATCTTGAAATTTATAGTTTTAGAGGTTTTTTTAAACGGTTGTTGCATAAAATCAGTGCAAAAATGATGGGCGAAGCGAAAATCCAGCTACTAATAAAACCAATGGAAAATCCATACATGGAAATACTCAGATAAAATCCACAAAGAAAGCAAAGATAGGCACTGAAACGTGTCAATTTACGATATTTTAAGATGATCTGAAAACGCGACTGAGCAGTTTTTTTGAGTTGTTTTTCACTCAGCAGGAACAAGAGATAAAAGCCTGTAAAAATCAGGACAAATAAAATGACAATAAGCATTATGATTTTGCCTCAAGTTCTGAGTTCAAGGATGATTTTCGCTGTATACGTTGATGAGCCTGTTGCTGAATGGGTTGGATATTGCGATAGATCAAGAAAGCTAAACCTGCAAATAACCAGAAAAATAAATCAACACGTAAATATGTCCAATAACTTTGGCTAAATAAAAGATGCTGTTGATAGAGGCTATAGTAATCGACCAGTGGCAACAGTGTTGCTAAAGCAATCAATATGGTCAATTGGCTACGCCAGAGATAGGCTTTTTTTGTGAAAAGAGCAGCAACCAAGCTGATGAGCCATGTCAGAAAAAAGCCCTGAATCTCATAATTATTGCCATGTATGTATGGTGTAACGAGTCGATTGAGATAGAAATAGACCAGCATTGAGATGGGTAATCCGACAAAACAAGCAAGGTTCCCTCGATCTACCAGATAATGCCCAAAATGAAAGCTTTGAGATTTTGCATGTAATTGACGTTTGAGACTCCAGAGCAGTAGTCCTGAAGCAATCATGGCACAGCCCAAAAGTCCGCTAAAAAATAATCCAAGACGTAATAGTGGTTGAGCAAATGGTGCCATGTGTAAACCATAAACACCTGAATAAAGCGTAGCGACAGGACTGTAATTACGAAAGTCAGGCAAAATCTGCCCTGTTGAACCTGCAATTGAAAGCTGTTCAGGTTTTAAGCTAATGCTATGATCTTCTAACTGTTTAATCTGAATTTGTGCCAAAGATGTATAGGGAGCTTTGATCTCAATCGTATTGATCTCAGGCTGATTGGGCCATTGTTGTTGTATTTTATGGTTCAGTTGCTCAAACGTGAGCATGGCTGTGGATTGACCTTGCGCTGTACTGATTGGTTGAGTCGAGTTAATCTCTTCAAAAAATTGTAAGCTTTGCTTGGGTGAATAGACTTGCTGTATGCCATAAGGCAAATACAAGTTAAAGAAAATGGTCAGCCCCGTAAAGGTGATGGTCAGAAAAAAAGGCAGGGCAATCACAGAAACCACATTATGAAAGTCTAGCCAAGAACGCTGCCCTTTAAAGGTTCGGAAAGTAAAAAAATCGGTAAAGATTTTTTTATGGGTAATCACGCCTGAAATCAACGCAATGAGCATAATAAAAGCAGCAAAACTGACAATCAGTCGCCCGATCATGTAGGGCACACCAAATAACTGAAAATGGAAGTTATAAAAAAAGTCGCCGCCTTGCGTTGTCGCTGCCTGAATTTCCTGACCTGTAACAGGGTCTAAATTTTTAATGGCATAGCTACCATCGGACTTTTGCCAATAGACATTGCTGGGGGGATGTTGAGCATTGGCAACGCTGATATACCATGATTTGGCATCATGAGCATTTTCTTCTAAATATTCCCATGCATTTTGAATGGCTTGCTGTTGATTAATTTCAGTATGATTAAACTGAGGCTGCATCCACGCATTGATTTCTTGGCGGTAGTAGGATGTTGCTCCAAGTAAAAAAATACAGAACAGCACCCAACCAAGCATTAATCCAAGCCATGAATGCAGCCATGCCATCGATTGTCGAATAGATTTATGCATCATTTAACCTATAAATTTCGAAGCTAGAAAAAATGAGGTACATAGAATCAGTGCAACACTACTGAGCTTGAACAATGAGTGGATACAGAAACTGCTCAGAACAAATACGGCATAAAAAATGATGGCAATAAAGGCAGATAAATACACAGATTCAGCTTGGGCAAGGAAATGCTGAAAGACTTTAAGAAGAACTAACATGAATAAACTGGTGCAAGCATAGCCCATGACAAACGCCACTAAAAAGCGGTAGGCAACAGCCCAACGATATGACCAAGCAAGCATAGAATATGACCAGTTTATGCTAATGAAAATTATTCGCAATATGATTGCGTATTGTGTTGAGAGATGCAAGTTAAATTGTTTTGTAAGCAGCAATAAAAAAGCCACTCCTTGAAAGGAATGGCTTTAGAGGTTGAGCTAACTTTTAGGGATTAAAGTGTAACGCCACCTGTACCAAATGCTTCACTGTGAATATTTTCTTGTGGAATGCCACGTGCAAGTAATGCTTGATGCTGCGCTTGCATAAATGGCATTGGGCCACACAAATAATAGTCGGCATGTTCAGGAAACCATTTTTTATCAAGTTTGGATAAGTCTAAGCGACCTTGAGTGTCATAATCTTGCCCTAATTTGTCCTGTTGTTCTGGGTGCTCATAAGCAACAAAAACATTTAAATTGTCATGTTGTTGAGCCAAGCCCTGAATCGCATTTTTCATGGCATGCACACGTGAGTTACGAGCAGCATGAATAAAATGAATCGCAGGTTTTTCTGGTGCATGGCTAAACTGAGCTTTAACTTTTTGCCAGAATGATAATTTTTCATTTGGATCTGTATTTTCAGTCAGCAACTGGTTGAGCATGGCAACCATTGGGGTTAAGCCCACACCTGCGCTGATGAGTACATTGGTTTTTTCAGGATTGACCAAGAAGAAATTACCTGTTGGTGCAGATAACTCAACGACATCATGTTCATTTAAATATTGATGGAGAGTCGATGAAACATAGCCAGGATCTTGTCCTTCAACTTTGGCATCTTCACGTTTGACTGAAATTCGTAAATATTGACCAGAAGCACAATCAGACAAGCTGTACTGGCGAGGTTGTTTAATGCCAAGTTCAGGGACGAGAACACGTACAGTCACATATTGACCTGCTTTGTATTTTGGTAATGCACCACCATCTTTAGGAACCAGATAAAAAGAGGTGATTTCATCACTTTCTTTGACTTTTTTAGCAATAATAAAATCACGCCAGCCAAGCCAACTACCTTGGGTTTGTTGATGCTCTAAATAAATTTTTTGTTCGGTTTGAATAAATAAATCAGCCAGTTGTCCGTATGCCAAGCCCCATGCTTCAATCAATTCATGTTCCATCGGAATATTTAAGACTTCACTAATGGAATGCAACAGGTTCTCACCCACAATGTCATATTCAGGTGCTTGAATATTCAGGCTGACATGTTTGTGACAGATGAGTTCTACAACAGGTGCGAGGACACTTGGATCTTCAATATTTTCAGCATACGCCAATACTGCGCCTGCCAGCGCTTTTGCCTGTGCGCCACTGCGTTGATGTCCCATGTTAAATGTTTCTTTTAACTCTGGGTTATTCCCCAGCATACGCTTGTAGAAATAATCTGTTAGCGCAACACCATTTTCACGTAAAACAGGAACAGTAGATTTGATGAGGTCGATTTGATGCTGGCTTAACATAATGGATTGCTCGCATGGCTTTGTAAGATATATTTAAAATACATCTTATATTATTTTTTCGTCAAGTCAGAAAACACATAAAAACTTAATTATTTTTTAAGTATTTATTTTTGTTATTAAAATAATTAAAAAAGCCAATCACAAGGATTGGCTTTAAGAGGAAGGTGAAAATATTAGAGAATGAATTAGTATTTAAATTTAACCGCAACCGTATAGTTGGCAGGTGCGCCGTAATAGCCTTGACCCTGATATAAACCAGTTAGATACTTCTTATCGGTCACGTTGTTACCATTGACTTGGAAGCTGACGTGATCATTTAAGGTATAACTTGCCATTAGGTTGAGCAGGGCATAGCTACCTTGTTTAATCAAGCCATAACCGTTACTGGTCGCTGGATCACTAATCGCATCTTGCCATTGTACACTTGCACCCACTTTAAGTTTTGGTAACTGTGGAACGGTGTAAGTCGTTAAAATATTAAAGGTTTGGGTCGGATTATATTGGCGAGGATTGACACCAGTTTCCATATTTTTCAGGCTAAATTTACTATAGCCCATCGACACTTCTAGATTTTGACTGACTTTACCTGCAAGCCCCAATTCAATCCCTTGTGAGCGTACTGTGCCTAAATCCGAGTAGTATTTAAAATCGGTTGCGTTATAGGTTGAGTTAAGTGGGAAGTTACTTTGCTCTGTTCTAAACACAGCAATCGAACCCGTCAAACGGTTGTTCAGCCATGCACTTTTTAAACCCAGTTCATAACTTTTGCCTTCAACAGGATCAGAAACTTTACCTGTGGCATTGTTAATAATGGTTTGAGGTCTAAAGATTGAGGTATAGCTGACATAGCCTGTGTAATCTGGGGTAAAGTTATAGGTCAGGCCTGCATAAGGCGATACTTTATTTTTTTGATAAGTATTTTTATTGTCAATTTCGGTGTAGTTTGCGCCTAAAATCATTTTTAAATCATCGGTTAGATGCAAACGTGTTGCACCATATAGCGATTTAATCATGATATTTACATCATCTACAGAGTAGGTGCTGCCCCATGATTGAGTTGTTGGTGTCCAACTGGCTAAATCTGTTGTGGTCACACCATAGCTATCACCTAATGCATAATAACTTTTCACATTATAATCTGACCATGCGTAGCCAAAGTTAGCTTCATGACGCTGTCCAAATAGCCCATAAGTCCCATTGAAATTCAAATTGATAGTACGTTCACGAAATTTCTGATTGTAAATTTCTGGATAGAGGGTAATGCCAGAAGTGTTATCTGTTGCAGAAGGTGCACCACCAAGATAAAGCATTTTATCTTTCAGGGTAGATGCTTTTTCATCATAGCTCAGCTTGGCTTTCCAATCGCCACCGAGTTTCTGCTCAATATAGGCAAAGTAGTTATCAATCGACCAGTCATAATATGTCCACGGCGGTGCATAGTTATAACTACGCGAATAGCTCAGTTGTTGTCCTGCACGGTTAATCAGGGGTAAAGCACCCCACTGCGAGCCATTGCTAAATTGGTGA
Source organism: Acinetobacter brisouii (assembly GCF_008993995.1). GTDB lineage: Bacteria > Pseudomonadota > Gammaproteobacteria > Pseudomonadales > Moraxellaceae > Acinetobacter > Acinetobacter brisouii_A. Next base: position 33,733 of record NZ_BKNN01000015.1, on the reverse strand, counting down.
ACTTTGGAATAACCAACAGATGCGGTGGTTGAATCTGTTAAATCTGCTTCAATGATGGCTTGAACACCATTTTTCTCTTCAGAATAACGATCAATATAAGAATTGCCTGCTTTTTCATAGCCAGTTAAGCGAGCACGTACTCGACCATCTTGAGTCAGTGGACCTGAAATATCGGCTTCATAACGTTGAGTATCCCAAGAGCCATAACTAATCCCTGCATTTGCCTGAAATTCTTGAGTAGGGCGTTTACGCACATAGTTAATCGTTGCTCCAGGGTCACCTAAAGCATTGGTCAAGGCTCTGCACCCTTGATCACTTCCACACGATCATAGAAATAGCCATCGGGGTCATTACCGCTGTAGTTGTAGCTATCGACTTGGGGAATACCGACACCATCCACCAGAATATTGGAAATATCAAACCCACGCGCTGTATAAGTGGTACGGTTGGTTTCTAAACCTGTCACTGTAACCCCAGGCGTGTTTCGCAAAATGTCACGGGTCGTGGTCAGATTGAAGTCATCCATTTGTTGGCGCGTCACAACATTGACGGTTTGAGGTGTTTCTTGGACTGGAATATTGAGTTTAGTGGCACTGCTACTGTCTTTGACCGTATAGGCTTTGGTCTTTTCAGAACTGCTTGCAGTCTTGTCGGCTGAAACCGTAATGGTTGGGAGTGTTTGATCATCTTTCGCATAGACTGAGGTTGCAGTGATGCTGAGGATGGCGAGGAAGAGAGCATTCGGCTTAAACATCGTTATTCCAAATATTAGAAATAATGAAAATGATTCGCAATATGATTAACTATTATGAGGTCTGATGCAACAAAAAATTACATGAATGAGTATCATTCTTGGGTTTGTCTTGTGAGGAAAATGCAAAGCTGAATACAGAAAATCTCGTTGTTTGTATGACTTACATGAAGTAAAGCGACAAAATCTCTTATAATATTGTGGATGATAAAGCCCAAAGGAAGACATTCTTGCAAAATCGTAAACTCAGAATAGGCATCGTGGTTGGTGAGGTTTCAGGAGATACTCTTGGTGTTGAGTTGATGCGTTGCTTTAAAGCGCAAGGTGTTGATGTTGAATTTGAGGGAATCGGTGGCCCACAAATGATTGCTGAAGGCTTCCAAAGTTTTTATCCGATGGAAACTTTGTCCGTGATGGGGCTAGTTGAAGTTTTAAAAGAGCTTAAACAATTATTCGCAGTACGAGATGGGCTGGTTGAACGTTGGCAGAAAAAGCCTGTTGATATTTTTATTGGGATTGACGCACCTGACTTTAATTTACGTTTATCTCAACGCATCAAACAAAAACAGTTACCGATTAAGACCGTACAATATGTCAGTCCTTCGGTATGGGCATGGCGACAAAAGCGTGTCTTTGGGATTAAAAAGAATATTGATTTGGTGATGTGTCTATTTCCATTTGAAAAAGCGTTTTATCAAAAATATCAAGTTCCTGCGATTTTTGTGGGGCATCCACTGGCAAAACAGTTGCCATTAGACAATCATATTCAGCAAGCACGACAGGCGCTTAATCTTCCTGAACAAGCCAAATACATTGCTTTATTGCCAGGCAGCCGCCGTGGTGAGGTGGAACGACTAGCCCCCTTGGTGTTTGGCGCTGCACAGATTTTACAAGCCAAATACCCTGAGTATGAATATCTGGTTCCTGCAATTAATGAGCAGCGTTTAACGCAAATCCAGCAGATTTTGGCAAATTATCCTGAAAGTTTACGTGCCAAAATTCATGTTCTTGACAATCAGCATACCGAGTCGAAAATTGGACGTTTAGTCATGAACGCAAGTAATATCATTGCCTTGGCTTCAGGTACAGCGACACTCGAAGCAATGTTATTGCATCGTCCAATGGTGACATTTTATAAGTTACATTGGTTGACCTATCGTATTATGCGTTTGATGGTCAAAATTCCATATTATTCTTTGCCGAATATTATTGCGGGTAAAAAAGTCATTCAAGAGCTGATTCAGGATCAGGCAACACCTGAAGCATTGGCTACGGAAATTGAAAAGTTAATGAATGTTGAAACTGCACAAATTCAAGTGATGCAGCATTTGACGATGCATAAGCAATTGATTTCAGGAGATACTGAAGATCCTGTACACGCGATTTTGCAATTATTGGCAGCACGTTAAGTCTATTTTAAAATTGAAAAAGGCAGGAATTTCCTGCCTTTTTGATGATTTTAAATTTAGGTGCGAATAATGATTTCGTAACCTGTATATTTACGAATATTGATCACGCCCGTATCTAAAATCAGATATTGACCTTTGATGCCTTGTAAAACACCACGGATGGTTGGGGTTTTATCCAAATTATGCGATTTGATTTTTTCAGGATATTGCTCGACTGGGTAGATGAATTCCCGCATTTTTTCGTCATCAAGCAGTTGAATGCCTTCATCAAACTCCAGATTTTGACTGAATTCTTCACGAATACGCTGAATTTTAGGTGCAAATTCTTCGACCAGTTGTTCGCGAACTTCAATCAGATTCAGCGGTTCAGCTTCACCTTTGAGTAATTTACGCCAGTCAGTTTTATCTGCGACTTGTTCGCCAAACATGATTTCGAGTTGTCCTGACAAGCGCCGTGAACCGACTTGCATAATCGGCAAGGCTTGGGTTGCACCCTGATCTAACCAACGTGTTGGCATTTGGCTAATGCGGGTAATGCCGACTTTTAAGGCACTTGAGTTGGCTAAATAGACAATATGCGGTTGAAAGCAGACACTGTGGGCAAACTCATCTTCGCGGCAAGTTCCAAGATGATAATGGCAGGTTTCAGGCTTCATGATACACATGTCACAAGACGCTTTAGTTTTAAAACATTTAAAACAGTGACCTTGTGAATAGGATTTAGGTGTTTTTGCACCGCAAGAGACGCAGAAAATCTTCCCAGTCCATTCAATTTCAAGCTCTTGGCCTAAAGTAAAGGGTAAATTGATCTGAGATTGGTCTAGAATAAAGCTGTATTCAACATGCGCTTTTTGAGTGTTCTGTTCGGTTACACTATGGTTGGCTAAATCGGCATGCATTTTATGGCAAATGCCTTGTAATTCCATATCAATTTCTCTCTAACTCAGATAAAGGTGCAGTTTATGGCTGAACAAAATGTCATCACTTCAATGCTAGACGATTTATGTCAGGAGCAGCCCATTGAAACTGCATTGTGTATTGGACAGGATCTTTGCCAACACGGCTTACAACACTCAATTGACTGGCAATATTTTAACGTATCTGATTTTTTAAGTCTGCCTTTTACCCGTCGCTATGATTTGGGTTTCATTTTGCTCGACACCCCAGAAATGCAAAATTTAACCGATACCGAGAAGTCACGACTTTTGGTGAAGTTGCGTGATCTCATGGCAAAACGCTTGGTAGTGGTGTGTCCACATCAGGATACGCAATTGATGCGCGCTTTGGGCTTAACTCAAATGTTAGATAAAACCCAGCAACAGGGCAGTCTGACCTTGTGGCAGTTTAATATTTTGACCTACAAACATGTGCCTGATTGGTTTAACTCGAAGTTTTGGGCGAACCCAGACAACTGGGACAAGTTTCGCTGGTAATAAAAAAGCCAAGTTTAACTTGGCTTTTTTATGCATACATTTGAATTATTTAAAGAAATAACCCGTTTCAGGTGAACTGGCATTTGCCATGCGCTTGCGTGGCATACGACCTGCCAAGAAGGCTTCACGACCTGCTTCAACTGCTTTTTTCATGGCAGATGCCATTAAAATCGGGTGTTGTGCATTGGCAATCGCAGTATTCATCAGCACGCCATCACAACCCAATTCCATTGCAATCGCAGCATCACTGGCTGTACCCACACCCGCATCAACCAACACTGGAGCTTTTGCATTTTCTTTAATGATGGAAATGGTATGTGGATTTAAAATGCCCAAACCTGAACCAATCAAGCTGCCTAAAGGCATAATGGCGACACAGCCCATGCTCTCAAGCTCTTGTGCCACAATTGGGTCATCTGAAGTATAGACCATGATTTCAAAACCATCGTCAATCAAGGTCCGTGCCGCTTTCAGCGTTTCAGTGATATTTGGGTACAAGGTTTTTTCATCACCCAAGACTTCAAGTTTCACCAAATTGTGACCATCAAGCAGTTCACGCGCCAGCATACAGGTACGAACTGCGCTATTGGCATCGAAACAGCCTGCTGTATTTGGCAGAATTGTATATTTCTCAGGCGGAACAACAGAAAGTAAATTCGGTTGATCTGGATGCTGACCAATATTCACACGGCGAATTGCAACAGTCACAATTTCTGCGCCACTGGCTTGAATCGCTAAATCTGTTTCATTGAGATCTTTGTACTTGCCTGTGCCAACCAATAGGCGGGATTGAAAAGTACGTGAACCAATAATTAAAGGGGAATCTTTAAATTGAGCGTCTTGCATAATTATGTCCTATTAACCACCACCAACGGCATGAATAATTTCAATATGGTCTTGTGCCTGAATCTGTGTTTGCTCTAATTTTGATTTCGGCACAATCATTTCATTGAGTTCAACTGCAAAGCGTTTATTCTCCAAAGCGAGAGATTGAACCAATGCCAGTAGATTTTCACAGGACGTTTCAGTCGCCACGCCATTTAAAAAGATTTGCATGCTGTCCTCATTTTGCAAATTTCATGGCATTCCACGCCAAGACTAACCAGCCAATAATCATGAAGATTCCACCAACTGGAGTAATTGCCCCTAAAATACGGGGTAAACCTAAGCCCATGACATAGAGTGAACCACAGAAGAATACAATCCCAATTTGAATGCAAATAAAGCTGACTTTAATTGGAAACTGTGGTGACACTTTTGCCAAAATCGCAAGGGCTAATAATCCAAGCGCATGATAAAAAAAGTAATCGGTTGCAGTATGCCACCAAGAAAGTTGGTCAATGGTTGCCCGAGCTTTTAAACCGTGTGCACCAAAGGCACCGAAAATCACTGCAAGCGCAAGATTTAACGCAGAGATTGCAAGCCACATTGTGCTATTCCGTCAAGAATTTGCGCTATACCATAACATAATTTTTGGCAGGGTTAAGATTATTTGCACGAAACTTGGGCAATAAAAAAGGCTGAAGAATCAGCCTAATTTATTCATTTTCATGAACGAAAAAATTAGTTGGATGACATCGCAACTTTAATTTTTTCCATCGCATTTTTTTCAAGCTGACGAATACGCTCCGCGGAAACATTATATTCGGCTGCAAGCTCATGCAAGGTTGATTTGTCATCGTCTAACCAGCGACGCTGTAAAATATTACGAGAGCGATCATCAAGCTGATTCATAGCATCGTGCAGTGCAGAGGTACTTTGTTCTTCATAGTCTTCATTTTCGACCAAACGTGCAGGGTCATAACGGCTATCTTCTAAGTACAATGCAGGTGCAACATGGGTTGAACCTTCTTCGTCGTCATCATTTTGTGCTTCAAAGGCTGCATCGTATGCAGTTAAACGACCTTCCATTTCCAGAACTTGTTCTGGCGTGACATTCAGGTCATTGGCAATTGATTGTGCTTCCTCAAGCGTCAATTTTTTACTGGATTTTTTTAAGCTACGTAAATTAAAGAATAACTTACGCTGAGCTTTGGTTGTGGCAATTTTGACAATACGCCAGTTGCGAATCACATATTCGTGAATTTCTGCTTTAATCCAGTGAACTGCAAAAGACACTAAACGTACGCCCATATTTGGGTCAAAACGTTTTACGGCTTTCATTAAGCCTAAGTTGCCTTCTTGAATCAGGTCGCCTTGTGGCAAGCCATAGCCTGCATAAGTGCGTGCAATATGTACAACGAAACGTAGATGAGACATGACCAGCATTTTTGCTGCATCAAGATCTTGGTCGTAGTAATAGCGTTCTGCCAACTCTTTTTCTTGTTCGGCAGTTAAAATTGGAATCTGATTGACAGTACTGATGTATGCGCCTAGGTTCACACCGGGTGCAGACAATGACAGGGGCATCAATTGATTGCTGCTGTCAGTCATGAAAACTCCTTATAGGGATGAGCTAGTCAAAATCAATGTGTTTATCTTAATCTGCTTTAGAAGCAGAATTAAGGCAAAAAGGGTAGCGAAATGTAAACTTTTATGCCAGTGTCTTCAAATTCTGTACATGTGTTATTCATTCAGATTCAATGATGTAGTGTAGTTCATGTTCAGTAATTCTGATCGTTTGACAGTTCAGTTGCTGCATCTGACAATAACGTAAAATATCGATTTCGCTGTTGGGGTCGGATGCTTTTAAGCAGAATTTTTGTTGAGCAGGTGCAGATTTTATTGCGCGTTTCAACATCAATAGCGGCATAGGGCAAGGTTTGCCTATCGCATCAATTTCAATGAAAGTTGCCTTAGGATCGGACATAAAGCTGGGTTCTAAACTCAATAAAGCCCTAGATACTAACAAAAAGCCTAGATCTTAAAAAGAGGAAAGGTGTGGTAAAAAACAATCTAAATGTAAGAAAAATCATGCGCTGATAAAATGCTATATTTATGAAAAATTTTTGTATCAATTCACTGAAAGGCATGCTACTCTCGGAACCGTATGTAGGATGCAATTTCGCAAAAAACCTATGACAATGTGGATATAACCGGATTTTGTTAATAGTTTTACAGAATGATCACAAGCTTAAAAATAATAACTATTTTTAAACCTTGTCGCTCTACTGTTTGCAACACCGGGTGATCCTTTTTTTTAATCACAGAGGATTAACTAATGACAGTACGTGAACAAGGCGTAGTTAAATGGTTCAACGACACTAAAGGTTTCGGCTTTATTCAACGTAGCAGCGGCGATGACGTATTCGTTCACTTCCGCGCTATCCTAGGCGAAGGTCACCGTTCACTTCGTGACGGTCAACGCGTTGAATTCAGCGTTGTACAAGGTCAAAAAGGTTTCCAAGCAGAAGAAGTTCAGCCATTAGACTGATCTTTTTAGGTGCTTAACCTTAAAAAAAACGCCCCATAACATTTGGGGCGTTTTTTGTTTATAATGGCGACTTATTTTACGCGCATAACGGATTAACAGGTTTATGTCATCTGGTTTCGAAACCTTAAATTTACATCCTCAGTTAAAACAGGCGATTGATGCGTTGGGCTTTACCAGCATGACGCCAATTCAAGAAAAGGTTTTAAAGTTTACGCTTGCAGGTCACGATGCGATTGGTCGAGCGCAAACAGGAACAGGGAAAACGGCAGCATTTTTAATTAGTATTATTAATGACTTGTTGAATAATCCGATTCAAGAGCAGCGTTATCGTGGCGAACCGCGTGCATTGATTTTAGCACCAACTCGAGAGTTGGCTTTACAAATCGAGCAAGATGCCAAAGACTTAACCAAATGCACTTCATTAAATGTTGTGACATTGCTAGGCGGTGTTGATTTCGATAAACAGAGAAAACAGCTTGATGCGGGGTTTGTCGATATTTTGGTTGCAACGCCAGGTCGTCTGATTGATTTCACTGAACAAAAAGAAGTTTGGTTAGATCAAGTTGAGTTTTTAGTGATTGATGAAGCTGACCGTTTGTTGGATATGGGCTTTATTCCTGCTGTAAAACGAATTGTGCGTTTCTCACCACGTAAAGAGCAGCGTCAAACTCTAATGTTCTCGGCGACTTTTAGTTATGACGTTTTAAACTTGGCTCGTCAGTGGTTATTTGAGCCTGTTACAGTCGAAATTGAGCCAGAAAAGAAAACCAATGCAGATGTTGAACAGCGTGTGTATGTGGTTTCTAATCGAGACAAGTACAAGTTATTGCAAGACGTTTTGCATAATGAGCCGATTGAAAAAGTCATGATTTTTGCCAATCGCCGAGATCAGGTGCGTCGCTTATATGACAGCTTGAAAAAAGATGGCTATAAGGTCGTCATGTTGTCGGGTGAAATTGCTCAAGATAAGCGCTTAAAAATGCTTGATCAGTTTAAAAATGGTCAGCACAACATCATGATTGCAACTGATGTGGCGGGTCGTGGTATCCATGTCGATGGCGTATCACATGTGGTGAATTTTACTTTGCCTGAGCAATCTGACGATTATGTTCACCGTATTGGACGTACAGGCCGTGCAGGTTCACAAGGTGTGAGTATTAGCTTCTTGTCAGAAGATGATGCCTTTTATTTGTCTGATATTGAAAAAGCGATTGGACAAAAATTACCGCTTACACGTTTAGATGGTTATTGCTAATTTAAGATATTGAGATGAAAAGGGGTCATGATTGATCCCTTTTTTTATACTTATTTGTTCTGACAAGTGAAAATCAAGGTGGTTTGATAGTCATCATCCCGTTGTAATTTTGGACTGTAACCTAAAATCCCACCAATAACTTCCGTCGCTGTTGTGATGCTTTGACCAGTTTGTTCATCGGTTACATTTTTAAAAATACCGTTGTAGTTTGTGGATTCGTTACGAATAATTGGTGTTTGTCGTGAGCAGGTTTTATTGGCAGCAAGAATGGCATTATTTTTGGCGATCACAGCCGTTTTACCTAAACCTGTTACTTCAAATTGATGGTTTTCGTTTTGTAGTACCAATGTCGCAGGTGGATTAGAGCTACAGGCACTGAGAACGACTGCTATGCCAAAACTACTGATCAATGTTAAATATTTCATTTGACCTCTGGAAACTTGATTGAAGGTAGTTATAGTGTGCCTTAGAAATATTGTGCAGTGTGTATGGTGATCATAGGCATGTTGCTGTTTTTTGCTGATCTTTTGTTGCTGTATTTTTTATTGCTAAAACTAGAGTTCATTTTTTAGAGTATGTTAATCTAAATTATATTGTTTAGATGAAAAGATCACAGTCTTCATGGCAAATACAACAGTACAAGCAGTTCATGATAATATTCAACAGCGCCAGTCAGTCGGTCTTCTTGTTGAACCTGCACCCACTGCACAGCAACTTGAGTTGGCATTTGCAGCAGCACTCACTGCACCAGACCATCATCGTTTAAAACCAACCCGCTTTGTGGTGATTGAAACGAATCAACGTATTGCATTTGGAGAGCTCGTTGCCAATTCAATGCAGCAAGATTTTCCTGAAATAGATCCAGTTCAAATTGAACGTATTAAAAATCATCCAATGCGCGCACCTTTGCTGGTTTTGGCATTAACTCATATTGTTGAGCATCCAAAAGTACCTGAGTTTGAGCAAATTTTAAGTTCAGGCGCGGCTGTCCAAAACCTTCTTTTATCACTTGAGAGTCAGGGTTTTGCTACTATGTGGCGCACAGGTGCTATTGTTGAATCAGTGAGTTTGAAAAAAGCGCTGGGTTTACAAGCACATGATCTGATTTCAGGCATTATTTATGTCGGGACAGCCGCAAAAGCATTAGCACCACGTGCTGAACTGACATTGTCGAATTATGTCAGTTATTGGTCAGCACCGTAATCAAGTTGAGAAAGAAAAATGTCTGAAGTGAAATTTACAGATTTGGTAGATGCTGTGCCTGTAGATAAAAAAACAGCGTTACGTGTGACTGTGCTAGGTGGTGGTAGTTTTGGGACAGCCATGGCAAATTTAGCTGCGCGTAATGGCTGCGATACCATGCTGTGGATTCGAGATGCTGATACAGCCGCACAAATGAATCAAACACATGTCAATAAACGCTATTTACCTGATTTTGAACTTGAACATAGTTTGCAAGTGACAGCCGATCTAGAGCATGCAGTTCGTGAGCGAGATTTAATTTTAGTCACGATTCCAAGTCATTCATTTCGCAGTATTATCCAAAAAATTAAACCCTTTATTACTGCACAAGCCATTATTTCATTGACCAAAGGGATTGAAGCAAAAACCTTTAGTTTTATGAGTGAAATTATTCGTGAAGAATTGCCAGAAGTGCCTTATGGGGTATTGTCAGGACCAAACTTAGCCAAAGAAATTATGGCGGGTATGCCCGCGGGTACTGTTATTGCGAGCCATTCAGAACAGGTTCGTTATGCAGTCCAGCAAGCTTTGCATAGTGCATTGTTTCGTGTTTTTGCCAGTGATGATGTGCATGGTGTAGAGCTAGGTGGTGCATTGAAAAATATTTATGCAGTTGCAATGGGAATGGCGGCTGCGCATGGTGTAGGGGAAAATACCCGTAGTATGATTTTGACTCGTGCATTGGCGGAGATGAGTCGTTTTGCGGTAAAATTAGGAGCAAATCCTTTAACTTTCTTAGGGTTGTCTGGTGTTGGTGACTTATTTGCAACCTGTAATAGCCCACTGAGTCGGAACTATCAGGTTGGGTTTGCACTTGGAAAGGGAAAAACCTTGCAGCAAGCAACAGAAGAATTAGGACAAACAGCAGAAGGGATCAATACCATTGTACAAGTGCGTACTCGTGCCAAAGAATTGGACGTTTATATGCCGATTACCAATGCGTTATATGATGTGATCTTTGAACAAGCACCACCACTTTCGATTGCATTGTCATTGATGAAAAATGGGCATCGTAGTGACGTGGAATTTGTTTTGCCACACCAGCAGGTGTAAGAAAATCTTCATTTTATTGAGGTATAAAGCCTCAAGATTGCACTTTCAGGAAATTTTATGCAATTAACTTTAGTTCGTCATGGTGAGGCTGCACCTCCAGTCCATGGGAATGATACCAAACGCCCGCTGACCGAACGTGGACATTTACAAGCTGAACAAACCGCGGAATTTCTGCGACATAAGGTTCAGCCAGACCTTTTTGTGGTTAGCCCATTATTGCGGGCACAAGAAACACTGGCACATATTCAGTACTATTTCTCAAATGTGCCTGTCATGTTATGCGATCACATTAAACCTGATGATGATCCTGATTTAGCTGTGGACTGGTTATCAAAACTGCCGTATGAGTCGATTGTGGTGGTCTGTCATATGAATGTTGTGGCTTTTATTGCGGAGCGTTTAACACAACTTGCCTTTCATCCTTTTGCACTTGCTGAAGCTCGAATTTATGAACAAGCTGTGATTGCTGAAGGTTTATCAACACAAACTGCAAGCTTTATTCCATTGGCTTAAGATAAATTTGTCATTGAATTGTTTATAATAAATGAGCAATTCAATGATTTCTCAAGAATTAGTGATGAAAATCACAACACCCCTGTTACGAATATGATAAATAAAGCGTTGTGAAGCATGGCGTTTTTGAGGATGCATGCCTATAATAAGCCCGTTTTAAAACTACCCACTTGATGATTTTATGATGTATTCACTGGCTCGCCCTTTGTTGTTTTCGTTAGCACCAGAGCGTGCGCATGAACTTACATTATCATGGCTGAAAACTGCGCATAAAATGGGGTTGGTGCAAGCAAAGTTTGTTGCTAAACCTGTCACCTGTATGGGAATCGAATTTCCAAACCCTGTTGGCTTAGCTGCGGGTCTAGATAAAAATGGTGACTACATTGATGCCTTGGCGGCACTAGGTTTCGGTTTTATCGAAATTGGAACAATTACTCCACGCCCTCAATCAGGTAATCCGCAACCTCGTTTATTCCGTTTGCCGAAAGCTCAAGCCATTATTAACCGTATGGGTTTTAATAATGATGGCGTAGACAAACTCGTGGAAAATGTCAAAGCAGCCAAATACAAAGGTGTTTTAGGCATCAATATTGGCAAAAATGCTGATACGCCTGTTGAAAAAGCAGCAGATGATTACTTGATCTGTTTAGAAAAAGTTTACAATTATGCGTCGTATGTGACGGTGAATATCTCATCACCCAATACAAAAAATCTCCGTAGCCTGCAAAGTGGCGAAGCATTGACCCATTTGCTTGAAACTTTAAAAAATCGTCAAGCTGAGCTTGCTGAACAGTACGGTCACTACGTGCCTTTGGTACTGAAAGTTGCACCTGATTTAAGTACAGATGATATTGCTTTTATTGCCAAGCAATTATTGGCCTTTAAAGTTGACGGACTGATTGTGACCAACACGACATTGTCACGTGAAGGGGTGGAAAATCTACCTTTTGGTGATGAAGCAGGTGGTTTGTCGGGTGCGCCAGTGTTTGAAAAAAGTACAGCCTGTTTAAAAACTTTTGCTGCTGTGTTAAAAAATCAGATTCCACTGATTGGTGTTGGTGGGATTTTGGCAGGTGAGCATGCACATGCCAAACAACAAGCAGGTGCAAGTTTGGTTCAGATCTACAGTGGTTTGATTTATACAGGTCCAGACTTGGTGCAAGATAGTATTCATGCTATGACATAAATTTATGAATACCTTAGACATTATTGTTTTAGTCATCTTGGCATTTAGCTGTATCAATGGATTACGACAAGGACTATTCAGTGCTTTGGCGAATTTATTGGGCTGGATCTTGGCCTTGTTTATTGCGAGTCGTTGTTCTGCGACGCTTGCACCATTAATGTCTGGGGTCAGTCATAGTGTCATGGTACAAAAAGTGGCTGCCTTCGCCTGCGTAGCATTGGTGGTCATTGTGCTGACATGGCTGGTGACAGGGGTGCTCAATAGCATGGTCAAGACTTTAAAACTTGATCCTTTGAACCGCCTAGCGGGCGGGGCTTTTGGTACACTGAAAAGCTTATTTATCGTTCTCATTATTATGCAGAGTTTGGCACCTTGGTTACATCGTGCCGACTCATGGAAGCATTCCTTATTTGTTCAGGCACTTTTGCCTTATGCACCGCTTGCAACCGATCTATCGAAAGATCTTGCCAGTGATACAATTAAACATATGAATCATCATCAGAGTCAGACTGAAGTTCAAGCTTCAGATAACGCATCTGAGCGCGAGTCTTCTCTAGGGAATCGCTCAGAACATTCGACTAAAAACCCTTTTAATTAATCCAAGCTTGTCTGCGAGGTTACTATGTGTGGAGTTGTTGGGATTGCTGGTCATTCGCCAGTTAACCAATTGTTATTTGATGCTTTGACGATGTTGCAGCATCGTGGACAAGATGCGGCAGGTATTGTCACTTGTCACAATGGGCGTTTATTCTTGCGTAAAGACAATGGCTTGGTACGTGATGTATTCCACACTCGCCACATGCGTGCTTTGCAAGGGAACTACGGGATTGGTCACGTTCGTTATCCAACAGCAGGTTCATCAAGCAGTGCAGAAGCGCAGCCATTTTATGTAAACTCACCTTACGGGATTACATTGGCGCACAATGGTAACTTGACCAACGCAGATGACATTCGTCAAGACCTGTTTGAAACTGACTTGCGTCACATGAACACGGATTCAGACTCTGAAGTTCTATTGAACGTCTTTGCACATGAGTTGCAAAAACTCAGAACCTTGCATCCGACCCCAGAAGATATCTTTTATGCAGTTCATCGTGTACATCAGCGTTGCCGCGGTGCTTACGGTGTTGTTGCCATGATTACTGGTCAAGGCTTGGTGGGTTTCCGTGATCCAAATGGTATTCGTCCATTGATTTACGGTTCACGTATCAACGATGCAGGCAAAACTGAATATATCATTGCCTCTGAATCGGTTGCGATTACCGCACTCGGCTTTAAAGTTGAGCGTGATATTGCACCAGGTGAAGCAATTTATATCAATGCTGAAGGCGAATTGTTTACTAAACAATGTGCAACAGATCCAAAATACTTCCCATGTATTTTTGAATATGTCTATTTTGCACGTCCAGATGCAACGATTGATGGGATTTCAGTGTATAAAGCCCGCTTAAAAATGGGTGAAAAACTGGCGCATCGTATCTTAAAAGATTGGGGTACAGATCACGGTATTGATGTGGTTATTCCAATTCCAGATACTAGCCGTACATCTGCACTTGAGCTTGCAAATATTTTGGGGATTAAGTTCCGTGAAGGGTTTATGAAAAACCGTTACGTGGGACGTACCTTTATTATGCCAGGTCAGCAACAACGTAAAAAATCAGTACGTCAAAAGCTGAATCCTGTTGAGCTTGAGTTTAAAGGCAAAAACGTTTTGTTAGTGGATGACTCGATTGTACGTGGCACAACCTGTAACGAAATCATTCAAATGGCACGTGACTCTGGTGCGAAGAAAGTTTACTTTGCTTCAGCAGCGCCGATGGTGAAATATCCAAACGTGTATGGTATTGATATGCCTGCAAAAACTGAGCTGATTGCTTCTGATCGTACCGTTGAAGAAATTCGTGAAATCATTGGTGCAGATCGTCTGGTTTTCCAAGACTTGGAAGATTTAAAAGAAGCCATTCGTATTCCAAAAGTGCCTGAAGTGAGTGAATTTGACTGTTCAGTATTTGATGGTGTTTATGTCACTGGCGATATTGATGAAGCCTATTTGGATAACTTGCAGCGTAGTCGTAGTGACAATGCCAAAAAGAAAAAAGATGGTTACATTGATGTGAATATCGATGCAGCATCGGTTGATTTGACGGGTATTCGAGAAGAATAATCCTGTTACTCAGCGCAGTGAAAAAGCGGGATTTCCCCGCTTTTTTATTTTATGATTGAAAGCGCAGGTATGCATTGAGGCTGTTATTGAGTCATGGAAACACTTTCTTCATCTTCAGGACATCAGAAAAGTTTGTTTTGGTCAACGACCATTTGTTCATTGGCAATTGTGCTGACTTTGGTGGTGCTTAACCTATCCTTTGGTCTAGTGATGCACTATATCGATCCAACTCAATCCGTGTTTTGGTATCAGTATAGCCCAATTGTGCTTTTGGTGATCTTGGCGATCATGCTTGGTTCGGTGCTTTATGAGGTCTATGTTTTTCGTGAAGGTGGACATTCATTAGCAAAACAATTACGAGCGCGATTTCTCAATCCTGTAGAGAGTACCCCTGAAGAAAAAGTCGCCATTAAAATTACACAGCAGTTTGCCAAGCAATATGGGGTCGATGTTCCTGCGGTATATGTGCTTCCTGATGAGGTTGGAGTTAATGCATTAACGGCAGGAGTTCATCCTGAAGATACTGTGATCGTGATTACATGGGGGGCTTTGCAAAACCTAGATGAAGTTGAACTTTATGGTTTATTTGGAAATGCCTTTAATCAGATTTTAACAGGGGAAACCTATCAGAATACCCGTTTAAAAATCTTGTTTAGTAGTTTAACCACATTTAGCCAGTTAGGCAGTAAAGTGGCACGGCATGGTTTCAAGCCTTATCACAGTAAGCGTCAAAATAAGTTCGAGACCATTTTGGTGGCTGTGGGCGGTGTGATTTGGCTGATGGGAAGTCTTGGCTTGCTGATCTCGCGTTTTATTAAATTTATTACCTTAACAGGACGTACCTTCAAAAATGATGTGAGGACGACACAGTTGGTTGCTAATGATGCCAATATTCAAACCTTGCTACGGATTTATGTGCATCATGCAGGCTCTCAGATTCATAGTGCCTACTCAGAATCGATTGCGCATATGTGTTTTGCAAATTCTTTAAGTCGCCAGAGTTGGTTGAATATCCATCCCGATATTGAGCGTCGAATTTATAAACTCAATCCAAACTTGCTTGAAGATCTTCGTCTTGAAAACCTGAGAAAAATCAAAACTCAACCACTCTTTAGTTTATTTCGTCCTTTTGGTGATGAAACCCATGAGGTTGCTTTTACATGGTCTGCGCCACAGCCTTTACCTTTGCTGCGCTTATCCCCGATTAGCTTTACCATTAAAGATGCGATTAAGCCACTTAATCCAAAAATACGGGTTAAAATGGCACGCCCTGAACAAATTGATCGTGCTTTGCAAACAGCAACAGGCTCACGCGAGGTACTTGTTGCGATTTTAATGATTCGTCAATACCGTGAGTTTGTGCCCAAAAATGCCGAGGTCAGTCGAGCGATTGTTGATGCTTTGCTCAGTATTGATGGTCGGCAACATGTTCAGATTTTCTATTTGGCATGTCAGAACATTCAGCGTATGCCACTGAGCGCATCACGGCAGTTTTTAACCAAACTGGCGCTGATTGCACAGGCAGATGGTGAAATTGGCTTACTCGATGGTCTATTGATAGAGCGGGTGAAATATCAACTGAATTTATTACCCACACACATGCCGACAGCATTTGAAGATGTATTGCCTGAGATCATTCGTTTAATGGATGCGTTATTGCATGTTCAACAGCTCAATACCAGTAATCAATTGGAGATTCGAGAAAATCTAATCCGAAAATTGATACGACCTGAAGACTGGCAGCATTACCAAGATTTATCTGATGAACCGATTGATTTAGGTGAGATTTTGCAAGATATTTCAGGCTTGCTACTGCGAGATCGTTTGCGGATTTTGAGTATTGCAGAAGAGTGTTTGTGGAATGATCGAGTCATTACCCAAGATGAACTGGATGTCTTGCAATTGCTGTACTGGCGTCTTGGTTTTGAAACAGATGAGATCGTTGATCAGGTGATGAAGAAAAACAGCATTATGATCGTGTAGCAAATCGGCAAATATAGTTCGGTTTCCTGAGAAAATCGCCTACACTATTCCAACTTTTGAAAGATGATGAGAACATGATTCAGCAGCAGCGCCAACAACTTGCCATGATGGGAATTGATGTCTGGATTCCTCGGCAGATGGCTGCGCGTACGTTGCCAAGTTCTGCAACGTGCTGGCGAGATCAAGATATTAGCAGGGATCAAACGCCTTCAATTTCTGTGCAACCTGTCACAGCAAAGATTGAGATCAAAGATCCAAAAGTCATTCAACCCATCAAGCAAGAAATTCAGCAGCCTGTTCAGAAACAGGTACTTTCTCAAGCAACTTCAGTTGTTGTGACGGCGCAAACTCAGCCAGTTCAAGCTTTTCAGCTACAGGCATTGATTGCCGAGAAATTTGTGCTGTTCACAGACCAATTGAATTTAAACACGGAAACTTTAACGCTTTGGCGAAATATTCAGGCTGCATTATCTTTGCAGGATGCTGGATTGCAATGGCCGTTTCCTTTAGCCAACTTGCAAGATACAGCAGGTTTGGGCGATTATGTACAAGGGTTTCTTGATGTGGTTGCTGCTGAAAAAACAATTTTTTGTTTTGGGAGCTTGCCAGCAGGTTTGACACTTGAACATCAACAGCTTGCAAGTTTAGCTGATATGCTACAACAGCCATTGTTAAAACAACAATTATGGAAACTGATTCAACCTTTAAGACTCTAGGATCACTTCATGCCAAAAAAAGTACTGGTTTTTAGTCAAATCGCTCCAGAAATTTTGAAACGACTTCAGCAAGATTATGATGTTGTGCAGATTAACCCGAAGCAGGGCGATATAAATGAACAAATCAGGCAGCATGTGGTTGATGCAGATGGCATGATTGGTGCGGGTCGTTTGCTCAATGAAAGTAATTTAGCCCCTGCACAGCGCTTAAAAGTGATTTCGAGCGTAAGCGTGGGATATGATAATTACGATATAAATTATTTAAATCAAAAGAAAATTTGGCTTGCCCATACCCCACATGTTTTAACAGAAACCACCGCAGATTTAGCATTTACCTTACTCATGAGTGCAGCGCGTCGCGTGCCTGAGCTAGATCAGTGGACTAAGCAGGGACAATGGCAACGTACTGTAGGGACTGCACAATTTGGTCAGGATATTTTTGGGAAAACTTTAGGAATTATTGGACTCGGGCATATTGGTGCAGCTATTGCACGCCGTGGTTTTTATGGTTTTAACATGAATATTTTGTACCATAATCGCCGTGAGAAAATTGAAGCAGCCCAACCTTTAAATGCCGAATATTGTGGTTTAAATGAATTATTACAACGCTCTGATTTTGTGGTCATTGCAGTAGATTTAAATGCCGAATCTAAAGCACTGATCGGGCAAGCAGAGTTGAACCAAATGCAGCCGCATGCTGTTTTGGTGAACATTTCCCGTGGCTCCGTGATTGATGAAACAGCATTGATTGAAACATTGAAAACACAAAAGATTTTTGCAGCAGGGTTAGATGTTTACCATAAAGAGCCGCTACAAGCGTCTGAGTTATTTCATCTGAAAAATGTCGTTACCTTACCACATTTGGGTTCTGCAACTGAGGCAACACGTCTAAAAATGGCTGAGCTTGCTTATCAAAATCTGGTGGATGCATTGCAGCAGCATCAACCTCGTTATGCTGTGAATCCTAATTTTTCCTAATCCTGCGTAGGTGCATTTGATATGCGGATGGGGGCATCTTTTTTTTATTCATTGATCTGTTGCATGGGCTTAATGACAGCGAGTCATGCAGCAGATGATGACTTTTCACAGCAGCATTATCGTCCTGAAGCCCTTGATGTTCCTAATATTGGTGGGGTAAGTGTCGGGGTGATTGATCAGCAAAATGAAAAGATTTTAGGTGAAAAGGTTTATCGTGAGATTCATGCCCATCTGAATGTTATTCAAGATCCGTGGTTGGAAGATCAGCTTAATCGTATTTTTCACAATATTGTCAGCCAAACCAATTTGGGTGCGCCTATTGGTTTATTCATTCTTAAAGATAAACAAGTCAATGCCTTTGCTGTGCCAGGTGGTGTTTTTGCGATAAATACAGGCTTGATTGAATTGGCAAAAAACCGTGATGAAGTGGCAAGTGTGATGGCGCACGAAGTGGCGCATGTGACTCAGCGACATTACAGCCGTTCACAAGAAGCCTTTAAAGGACAAGGTTTGTTGGCACTTGCGGGGATTTTGGTTGGGGCTGCCATTGCAACCCAGTCTGATGCTGGAGCAGGTTCGGCGGTTATGCTTGGTACACAGGCAGCCTTGGTAAGTCAACAACTCAGTTATAGTCGTGATCAGGAACGAGAGGCGGATCGTATCGGGATGCAATATCTAGTTGCAGCGGGTTACAATCCCAATGCAATGGCTGATTTTTTTGAGAGAATGCAACGTTCATCGGTTCAACTGAGTTTTATGCCTGAATTTTGGATGACACATCCACTGACAACAGCACGTATGAGTGAAGCACGCCTTAGAGCAAGGCAATATCCAAATGTTAAATCCAATATCAGTGATCCAGATTATGAGTTGGTGAAATTATATGCAGCAGTGTTATCTAACGATGTCACCGAGCAGCAACTCAAAGCCTTGCAAACGCAGCATAATCAAGCTGCAATTTTGGCACTGACCGCATTTTATGTGCAACAAGGCGATGCTATGCAGGCACAAACAGCACTGAATACTGCTCAACTGAAAACTGAGCAAAATATATTGGCAACATTATTGCAGACAGATATTTTTCTTTTAAAGCATCAGTTTGAACAGGCATATCAGACGATTTTGGCACAGCAGCAAATCATGCCAGAAAATCGGGCTTTAACCTATAAATTGGCTGAAGTTTTGATTCGTAAAAATCAGCCTGCACCTGTTTTTAATTTGGTCAATAAAATATTGCGTGATAATCCTAGAGATGTGCTCGGGTGGGATTTGATGCAGCGTGCCGCAGTGCTTGATGAAGCATCTCCTGTGCAAGCAATACAGGTACTCCGTTATCGTGCCGAAGCTGAGTTTTGGTCGGGTCATGAAGAAGAGGGAATTAAATCCTTATTACATGCACAGCGTTTAGCAAAAGATAATGTATCATTATCTGCAACGATTGCTCAGCGTTTAAAATATATGCAGGCAGAGCGCCTATTTACTTTATAAAAGTGACATAAATTTAGAGAAATATATGAAAAAATTGGTTGGTATTATTATTTTGGGATGGGTAAGTTGCTCAAGCTTTGCTGCAATGACTGATGATTTGAAAGTCAATAATCAACAAGAATTAGAGCAAAAACTTGATCAATCAACACAAAAACATGATCAAGAAATGCAGGATTTTTTGAAATCAATTGATCCTAAAGCAACTCAATTTACCCAAAAAACAGTCGCAACGTTTTTGCCAGATTACTCAAGGTTTAATTAATGATATGTATGCGGTATTAGACCGAAATCGTGATGTATTGGCAGCAGAAGATCGAAGTTTAACCAAGGCTGAATTTATTCAACAGGCAGTTTATGCAGCACCTGATTATCAAAGTCTGCAAAAAATGGGAGTGAACTGCAAGTTAAACTAACGCTTTGGCATAATGTGGGCGTTGATATTATTATGCCAAATTTAAAATCATAACCGATAAATAAAAAATTAGAGTGAAGAACTGATGAAGAAAATGATTGTAACTTTACTTTTGGGATGTTTAATGAGTCTATCTTGCTTTGCGGCGAGTTCATTGAAAGTACACAATGTGGCGGAAATGGATCAGAAAATGGAGCTATATAAGCGCCAATATATACAAAGCCGTGATGAGCTACTTAAAACAATCGATCCTTCTGCAAAACAGATCACGCCTCAACAAAGCCAAAGAGCTTGCCATATTACACAGATTTATTTTAATAATCTTTATAATCTGATGGATCAAAATCGTGATTTATTAAAACCTGACAAGCGTACATTTACACGTGAGCAGTTAAAAGCCATGATTTCGACAAGAGCAGGTTTGAGTCTGAAACAGTTAAATTGTAATTTGATATAAAAAATTTTCTGATTGCACAGTATATCGATGATGCTGTGCAATAAACTTTGGAGAGGGTGTGTTTTTGACTTGGAGTTTTGCAGTATTAAGCGAGTTTTGCTTTTACTTTTGCAGATGCAAGTGCAGGATCGGCACGCCCGGCTATGAGCGGACGTAGAGAGTTCATCACCTTACCCATATCTTTCATGCTAGTAGCTTCTTGCGCAGTAATGGTCTGTGCAATGATGGAATCAAGCTCTTCCTCAGTCATAGCTTCTGGTAGAAACTGGGATAACACCTCAATTTCGGCTTGTTCCTTACTAGCTAAATCTTCTCGGCCAGCACTTTCAAAGGCTTTAACCGATTCTTTACGTTGTTTGACTTGCTTTTCAATGACCGCAAGAACCTGAGTATCGTCAAGCTCTATGCGCTCATCGACTTCGATTTGCTTGATTGCTGCCTGTAGACTACGAATCACCGTCAACTTGTCCATTTCTTTAGCACGCATTGCGGCTTTCAAAACATCAGTGATTTGGTTTTTTAAAGTAGTCATTTATTTTGTCCAGGTGAGTCAATCAATCACAAATTAATCTTAGTAAAGGCGAGTAGTACGTACTGATTCGCGAGTCAATTTCTTTTGATAGCGTTTAACAGCAGCAGCTTTTTTACGTTTACGTTCTTGAGTTGGTTTTTCGTAAAATTCACGTTTACGAACGTCAGCTAAAACACCCGCTTTTTCGCATGAACGCTTGAAACGACGGATAGCTACGTCTACTGGTTCGCCTTCTTTCAATTTAACTTGTGGCATGAATAATCCTCATTAAGTTATGGGTAACAGCCGTGCACTGTGCATGGCTGACAAGTGAAGGTCAGTATTTTACTCATTTACATCTCATATCACAAGTCTATAATAGCGATGGCTGTAATTTGGATAGTGAAAAATAGGCATTTAAATGATTGTTTTAGGCTTAGAAACATCTTGTGACGAAACAGGACTGGCGCTTTACGACAGTGAACAGGGTCTTTTAGGTCAAGTATTGTACAGTCAAATTAAGCTACATGCCGAATATGGTGGTGTTGTACCTGAGCTGGCATCGCGTGACCATGTGCGTAAACTGATTCCTTTATTAAATGAACTGTTACAGCAAAGTGGCGTTCAGAAAAACCAAATCGATGCGATTGCCTATACCCGCGGGCCTGGTTTAATGGGTGCGTTAATGACAGGAGCATTGTTTGGTCGCACTTTGGCATTTGCTTTAAATAAGCCTGCGATTGGTGTGCACCATATGGAAGGGCACATGCTTGCGCCACTGCTTTCTAAAACACCGCCTGAATTTCCATTTGTCGCCTTGCTTGTGTCTGGTGGACATACTCAGTTAATGGCAGCTTATGGCATTGGTCAGTATGAGTTACTCGGTGAGTCGATTGACGATGCTGCGGGTGAGGCATTTGATAAAGTCGCCAAAATGATGGGTTTACCTTATCCAGGTGGGCCGAATATTGCCAAGTTGGCGTTGAGTGGTAATCCTGAAGCCTTTGAATTTCCACGTCCAATGTTGCATCAAGGTCTGGATTTTTCATTTAGTGGTTTAAAAACTGCGGTTTCAGTGCAAATGAAAAAACTGGGTGAGGAAAATCGTGATGCCGATATTGCTGCATCTTTCCAAGAAGCGATTGTCGATACTTTGGTGAAAAAATCAGTGAAAGCTTTAAAGCAAACTGGTTTAAAACGTTTGGTGATTGCGGGTGGTGTCAGTGCCAATCTGCGTTTGCGTGAGAGCTTGGAGCAGAAACTCGCAAAAATTAAGGCACAAGTGTATTACGCTGAACCAGCACTGTGTACAGATAACGGTGCGATGATTGCATTTGCAGGTTATCAGCGTTTAAAAGCAGGCGCGTGTGATGGATTGTCTGTGACCACAACTCCACGTTGGCCAATGACTGAATTGACTGCACCTGAAGCATAATTGTTAAAAGATCAAAATAAAAAAGCCTGTTTTCACAGGCTTTTTTATTGGCGAAAAGAACTTTAAAAGTCTTCTTGTTCAGCTTGCTGACACCATTCTTGTAAAGCAGGATGTTGCAAAATTTGCTGCATCCATTGTTGTACGCTATCAGAAAATTTAAGACTGTAACTGCGGGCACGTAACGCGACTGGTGCAAAGAAAGCATCGACAGCCGTAAATTTTTCACCTGTTAACTAAGCTCCGCCAAATTGAGTTAGACCTTGTTGAAGTAGTTCATCCAGTCGTTGAATATCGTGAGCGAGCGCAGGCGTGTGTTCAATTTCAATGCCAGTCAGTGAGCAGTTCATAGGACAACGTGAGCGAAGCTCCATAAAGCCTGAGTGCATTTCTGCCATCGCACAACGCGCCCATGCACGTGCAGTTTTATCTTGAGGGAGTAAAACAGGATATTGTTCAGCAACATATTCAATAATCGCCAGTGAATCCCAAACCACTTACTCACCATCAATTAAGCAAGGTACTTTACCTGAAGGTGAGAATGCTTTGAATTTGAGGTAACTGCTGCTCCCCAAATTCAATGTACTGAGTTGTTCTTCAAAAGGAATCTCTAGAGCACGTAGGCTGAGCCATGCCCGCAATGACCATGATGAATAATTTTTATTGCCGATCCATAAGGTGTACATGAATGAATATCCTGTTTTTTTTCAGGGTTATTGGAAAACGTCTTCTAAGAGTTCATACATGGCTTGAAAGCCACGTTTTGATGATTTTTCGTTATATTCTTGGATGCCTGGATTGTTTGCTGTTTTTTCAGTAAAAGAATGGCAGGTATTACCATAACTGATTAACTGCCAGTCGAGTTCAGTTTTTTTCATTTCTTCGCTAAAATCTTGTAATTGCTGGCGAGGAACCAGTGGATCACACGCACCATCTAGCACTAAAACCGAGCCTTTAAACTGCTGCATGTTATATAAACCCGATTGATCGAGTGAGCCGTGGAATGAAACGGCTGCTTTAATGTCTGCTCCACTACGCGCATATTCCAAGACATTGTGTCCACCTAAGCAGAGTCCAAATGCTGCAATGTGGTTCGGATCAATTTTGCAAAACTCTTGTTCTAAGAATGCTTGATGTGCTGCACGGAGTAAACCCACTTCGTGTTCGGTATTTTTAATTTTAGAAACCCATTCACCTGCTTGGGCAGCATCTTTCGGGCGGCGACCTTGACCATATAAATCCAGTACAAAGACACAGTAACCTTGAGCTGCTACTTCGTTTGCCATTTCAATGTCACCATCTTTAATGCCCATCCAGTTGGGTGCCATTAATAGCCCAGAAAGTGGTTGAATATAAGGTGATGGATAAATCAGATAACCTTCTAATTGTTGATTTTGGTATTGATATTGAATAGCTTGAGTATGTATGCTCACTGTCTTAGATCCTGTAGTATATTTCGACTGGATTGTTGCATAGTAATTTTAATTTAACTTTAAAATTGCGTGATTTTGATCATAATTTCACAAAAAACAATATTCTTCTTGTCCGTGATATTGTTAGAGTTTACGCAATAATTTTAATACTTTAGATAATAATGCCATCAATTTATCAATTAAAACCAGCTTTTCAACGATGTTTACGACCAAGTGTTCGGTTTTTATATGCACATGGTGTCACAGCCAATCAAGTCACACTCGTAGCTATGTTGTTGTCTGTACTGCTTGCCTGTGGAGTTTATTTTTATAACTTGAATACAGTCCATGCGTGGAGTTTTGTATTCATTCCCGTATGGATGCTGCTACGGATGGCATTTAACGCAATTGATGGTATGTTGGCACGTGAGTTTAAACAACAATCTAAGCTTGGTGCATATCTTAATGAATTGTGTGATGTGGTTGCAGATAGTGCCTTATATGTCTGTTTTATCGTAGTCACACAAATTCAGACTGAACTTTTACTTTTTGTTACTTTTCTGGCGATATTGAGTGAATATGCAGGCGTCATGGCGCCATTGGTTGGAGTCGACCGCCGATACGATGGACCAATGGGGAAAAGTGACCGAGCATTTGCCTTTAGTATTTTGGCACTCGTGGTGGCTTGCCAAGCTTGGTTGACCGAAAAAATCGTGCAATTTTCTTGTAATAGTATTTTAATCATTATCTTATTTTGTTTATTTATCACGATTTTTAATCGAATTAAAAAAGCACTGTAGTGCACACTTTGGGGTAACAACGATGTATAACAATACGCAGCAATATTTTAACAGCCATGATGGTGCTTCTCTGTTTTATCAGGCTTGGCGCAATCACAAGCAACCTGTAAAACAGGCGATTATTTTGCTGCATCGAGGGCATGAGCATTCGGGACGAATGTCACATTTGGTCAATGAGCTGGATTTACCTGATTATGATTTTTTTGCTCTAGATGCAAGAGGACATGGAAAATCGCCAGGTCAACGTGGTGATGCACCGAGTTTTTCAGCATGTGTGCAAGACTTACAGTATTTTGTACAGCATATTCAAAAGAAATATGAGATTTCCAGCGAAAATATCGCTGTGATTGGGCAGAGTGTTGGTGCAGTGATTGCTGCGACTTGGGTACATGATTATGCGCCGAAACTGCGGGCACTTTGTCTAGCATCACCTGCATTTGAGATCAAGTTATATGTGCCTTTTGCCAAATCGGGTTTGAATTTACTGAGTCAGGTACGCGGTAACTTTTTCATTCAAAGTTATGTCAAAGCCAAAATGTTGACCCACGATGAAGAACGCGCCAAAAGCTATGAGCGTGATCCTCTGATTGCTAAAGCCATTTCTGTGCGTATGTTACTTGGCTTATCTACTGCTGCGGAACGCATCGTTGATGATGCCAAAAATATTTATGTGCCGACGCAAGTGCTTTGCTCAGGTTCAGATTTTGTGGTGGAACAACCACCACAGCGTCAATTTTATACCCGCTTGGCACATCCACAAAAAGAGTTTCATGTTTTGGAAGGTTTTTTTCATGACACTTTAGGCGAAAAAAACCGTGAACTGGCAATTGCCAAAATTCGTCGTTTTATTCAGCAGTGCTTTGCATAGCCTTATCAAGCGCCACAACTTTTAAATGCCGATAAAATCGGGGCAAGCTGTGCGCAGGCGGAACGACTTTCAACTGATTTGCCGAAACATTCAGTCAAAGACTGGTTCTGGAAACTCACCAAGGGCAACCTGAAACTGGGAAGTCGCTGGTCTGAAGCCTTAAAAATCGGCGAAGATACAGGTTATGACTCGGGTAGTACCCTCGATTTTGTCTATCGCAATCAGACAGAAAGTCAGCACTTACTGGGTAAAGTGATTGATCATCAATATTTAAATGCGATTGGCTGGAAAGGGATCCGTGTGCGTAAACAGCATATTGAGCAGTTACTTGCCAAATATGCCAAGCGTTTACAAGATGATCAGCAATCCGTGAAAATTCTGGATATTGCGGCAGGTCATGGGCGTTATATTTTAGATGCGATTGCTCAGCTGAAGACACCACCAAGCTCAGCCTTACTGCGTGATTATAGTGATTTGAATGTCGCGGCAGGGGAGTTATTGATTGAGCAGCGAGGTTTAGAAAAAATCGCCAAGTTTGAATTGGGCGATGCCTTTAACCGAGATGAACTGGCTGCGATTGAGCCAAAAGCCAATTTGGCTGTGGTTTCAGGTTTATATGAACTGTTTGCCGATAATGATGCGCTGCGCCAATCGCTACAAGGCCTAAACTTGGCGATGGAACAAGGCGGTTATCTGATTTACACAGGGCAAATCTGGCATCCACAACAAGAATTTATTGCACGTGCGCTCACCTCACATCGTGAAGGGCAAGCATGGGTGATGCGTCTGCGTAGCCAAGCGGAAATGGATGCCTTGGTTGAACAGGCAGGTTTTAGTAAAGTCGATCAATGTATTGATGAATTCGGTATTTTTACCGTGTCTGTTGCGAAAAAGCTTTAAGGTGCGAGATTTACTCACTGAAAAACAGGCAGGCACATGGCGTTATGGCGTGCTGTATTTGTGCCTGCTCGCGCCGTTTTTCTTTTTAAGCTATGGTTTTGCCAATCATTATGCGGAAAGTCTGTCCCATGTGCCCAGTATTGTCTTTGCATGGGAACGGCATATTCCACTTTTACCGTGGACAATAGTGCCGTACTGGTCAATCGATTTGTTTTACGGTTTGTCCTTGCTGCTGTGCTGGAATCGTTTTGAACTGAATCGACATGCTTTACGTTTGCTGACCGCGCAATTGATCAGTATCGGCTGCTTTTTGGCATTTCCACTGATGTTTAGTCAGCAACGACCTGAACTGCATGGCTTCTTTGGCTGGTGCTTTGATGTGTTGATGGGCTTTGATCGTCCTTATAATCAGGCACCTTCATTGCATATTGTTTTACTACTGATTCTTTGGGATTTTTATCGTAGACATGTCGCCACAGCATGGCGTTGGTTGGTGCATCTGTGGTCAGGGTTAATCGGCATATCGGTATTGACCACGTGGCAACATCATTTTATTGATCTGCCCACAGGTCTACTGGTGGGAGCATTGTGTCTGTGGCTGTTTCCCTTGCAGGTCAAATCTCCATTTGCAAGTGAGCCGTTGCAGCAGCATCAAAGCAAACACATCAAAATGGCGATTCTTTATGCCATTCCAGCCATCATTTTATTGGTTTTGGCCTGTTGGCTTAGATCGTGGGCACTTTGGTTAATTTACCCTGCATTGAGTTTTGCCTTACTCAGTTTGGCTTATGCCTTAGTGCGTGTACATTGGTTGCAGAAGACTCCACAAGGTAATTTAACGCCTGCGGCATGGATATTATTTTTACCTTATCTGTTTTGTGCATGGATCAATAGCCGAATTTGGACACAAAAACACCCTGAAAATTCATTGGTACTTCATCTTTCGCAGCATGGCATCATGCTAGAGTTGGGGCGCATTCCGAGCCAACCACAACCAAACACACAAGCATGGATGGACTGTTGTGCCGAGTTGCCTGTTGCTGCACATATGGTTTATGCACAGTATGTCAGTTTGGATTTGACTGTATTGGAAGTGCAGCAACTACAGCAAGCGGTTAAGGTGTTTGAGCAACTTTACCAAGAAAGCCAATACCATCATATTCGGCATATTGTGGTGTTCTGTGCTTTGGGCTACTCGCGCAGCAGTACAGTTTTGGCGGCATGGATTTTGCAGAAAGGTTGGGCAGAGCAGACCGATCAAGCGATTGCCATGATTCAGCAGGCACGACCGTGGATTGTCCTGAAACAACAACAAATTTTAGAACTTAAAAAATTTAATCATGAGTTAAAATAATATGTTACAGCAAATTCAAATCATGGCGCAGTTGTTGCGTTCATGTCGGCATCTTATTTTTGCCAGTTATACCATTTTTGCCTTGAGTTTATTCATCGCACTTTTTGTGGGGTTGCGTGCATGGAGTCTGATTTTTTATATGGTGGGGATTTCATCTTTATTACTGGTACAAATTTATCTGCACAGTCGTGTTCAATTTGATGCGGCATTGTTGCATCAGCTGACCCAATCTTCAGAGGTGGAGTTATCATGGCAAACTGAGCAGATGGATCAAGCACTTGCGGCACTCGGTTTAGCTGATCAGAAAAAATTAGGACGCCCATGGTCACAGCGTTTACGGGGATGTTTGATGCTGGTACGTTGGCAGGTTGCCTTTTTGATTTTGCAATTTTTCGGTTGGTTTTGGTTGATTCAACAGACCTATTTTTAGCAAAAATGAATATTTCTAAAATACAACAATATATTAATAACAAGTTGATCTAAAAATGAAAATGACCCGTGATATTGTCAATGCACCACAATTAAAAAACAGTATTGTACAACGTAGCCAACAGCGCCAAGATGCTCCAGAAATTACTCAATGGCTAGAGAAAAAATTCTTTGAGCATTTAATTCAGCAATTTCAGCCTGTAGCACGCATTAATTCCTTACAAGCATGGCAAATGTGTCAGCTACCGCAACCTGTCCCACAGTGGTTTAGGCTTAAACTGGATGATCAACATGCTGAAATGTTATATATCGATCCGTACCATCAGCAGATTACTCAGTTAGAAAAACCATTATTAGAATTTTTTAATGCACATTTGCATACGCCACTTGCCCGAAAATTTATGAAAATGACCTATGAGCAAGTCATGCAAGCGTGGCAAAAAGACCATGAGCGCATGAAAAAACGCTTGGAAAAAGGGCAATGGGCAAGCAACTTATAAGCCATTCAACCGATACTTTCGGTTGAAACTGGACAGTTTGTTGAAAATCGTAGCGCGAGGACAGTTATTGCGGCAGGAGCTAGCGTATGAGTCATGGCATATGCAGCACTGTCTAGGGCAGTTTGAAGATCTTGAAGTTTTAACAGGCGGGTATGCTGAATATTACGCGACTGAAAAAGAAGAGGGGATGTTGCGCCTGTTGAGCTTGCGTGATGCCCATAACAAGCCTCATGTAACTTTGAGTCTAGAACGAGATATGACAGGCACAGGCTGGCGAATTGAGCAAATTAAAGGCAAACAAAATGCGGTTCCAATTGCCAAATATGCCGATGACGTGCTGAGTTTACTCAATTTTCTTGCGCCGAGTTCCGAATCTAATCCTGACTGTTTAAATATGGGGATTGTGTACCGACCTGAGCTTGAGCAAGATCAACAGCTACAGCAAGAAACAGGCGATTTATATTTTTATTTTCATGAACTCAAGCATGAACAGGCCGTAGAGAGTATTGTTTTTGAGCATCCTTGGTTGTTACAACGTTTTCCTGTAGAAACTGCATGTTTAAACTGGATTTTACTGGCAGGTCGCGCAACACAAGACACTGAACTACCGCAGCAGCCAACAGAGCATAGCATCGTGCAGGCAGTGCGCCAGTATCAGAAACAGGTCAGAGCTTCAGATTTAAACAGCTTGCAGCAATTTCCTTATTTTAATTTGCCATTTCAGTTTAAAGCGACGCAAGCTCCATCTTTTGCTAGACGCATGTTGATGCTGTATCTGATGCTTTGGGTTTTATTTTGGGCGATGTTAAGCCGTATTCCAATCATTAAAGGCTGTTTTTATGGAATAACCAAATATTGTTATCGCTTGGTGGTATCCCTTCGGAATTCAGGTTATGAAGCACAGCGTTGGGCACTGGCAACGGGCGATGTAATTTATTATCGTCAGGGCATATTGCAGGAAGTCACTTCTGAAAAATTGCAGTCTGAGGTATTTGAACAGAATAAAACACAATATTTAAGTCATTTAAACCGAATGCTGGAAATCAAATCGAATAGTCCGATTCATCAGGAACGACAGCTTTTAAAATTTCTTAAAGATTACTTTGTGACGGATCAGTTGGATCAGATCTATCAATTGAGTTATGCCAAAGCCCATCAGCATTTACGTGACATGATTGTATTTGACCATATTCAAAAGATTTTCTTAATGCGCTTATTGGTTCAGTTTTATCAGTTTTCAGAACAGGTAGCGTGGTCATATATTTTTGCATCTGCTCAAATTATTCAGGATTGTTGTTCGAACTGGGAATCTCTTGGGGATGCTTATGTCAAGGGGCGCGAGTTAATTTTACTGATTTTAACGTCGCATGATGAAAATATTGACCGTTCAGCAACCGTTGATGTATCACGTTATTTGCAACATCATCAGAATAACTGGGATTATTTGGCATGGGATCTGTCTTTCTTGCAAGAATTACAACTTGAACAGGCAGCCTAATAATGATCCATGCAGAATATGTCCATGAATTTTTGCGTAAACAGCGCCAGTTCCCACAAGATCTATTAGCTCAGCATCAGTTTGATGAATTAGAGCAATATTTTACGGATCTGTGGCAACGCCGTGAGCAGATTCCAGCCTTTGCATGGGAAGAGTTGTGTTTAATCACGCCTGAGCAGATGTTCCGTCATCAGTTTTTACACAATCCTGAACATGCATTGCAATGTCTAGATGCTTGGCAACGGGCTTATCCTGAAAGTTTTTACCCCCACTGGATCAGTTGTTTTTACTGGTTTATGTGGGGTGAGCAATATCGGGGCAATGCATGGGCAGTTGATGTTGATGACAGCCATTGGCGTTGTGCTCGGGAAACTCAAAAACAGCTATTTGCCCATGCTATGCAGGCCTTCCAGCGCTCGGAACAGGCAAGTGTCGTTTGTGTATATTTGCTGCAAAGCGTGATTAAACTCAATATGCCAAGTTGGTGGCGTGAGTGGTATATCAAGCAACGCTCTTTTCATTTACAGCATAAAATTCGTAGTGAAGATCTGAGCTTGGCACAGCGTAGCAGTTTACATCCGCATTTGAAAATTGATTTACCTGAGCAGATTCCTTGTTATTTGCAAAATAAGCAGCAATGGGACGAGGTGGAAGCGCCTTTATTCTGGCTAAAAATTTATGCACAGCCACGCCAATATGCTTTGGGATTGTGTCGCATTTATTGTCAGTTTTTACTGCCACAATGGGGGCATGACCTAACTGAGATTATAGAATTCTGCGATTCGGATTATTGTCAGGATTTCTCAGAACTTGCAAAAAATACTTTGGCTTTTGTGGCATGGTTTGCCGAGATCGAGCAGTATTATACGGCTGAGCAGCAAACGGATATTCGCCGTAGTTTACATAAAGCTCAAGCTTTATATTAGCGTCCGCTCCGAGAGCAGGATCGTGCACGTGTTGGACTATATTTGATTCATCTATATGGTTTGCTTGAAGATGGTGAAGATTATCAGCCACACATTTTGGCATGTTATCAGCATGCAGCAGCATTTCCTGTCTTTGAAGCTGAGCATATTAATCAAGCCATCAGCTATTGGTATCTGCATGCCAGATCTCCAGATTTTTTAGGGAAAATTGCTTACCATTCCCGACAGTATCAGGCGACTGCGGCTGTGCTGTATGGTTTTTTATGTCAGCATGGTTGGTCAGGGGTTGAGAAAAATCCGTTGGTTGCCTACTCATGGTATGAATATGCAATTCCATTAGAACCTCCACGAGCTTATCCTGAAGGGGCACATTGTGCATATTATCAAGTCACAGAAGTATTTAGTGAGCATCAGGATTATGCCATCATTTTAGATTTGCTTGTCGCAGCCAGTCATTTAGGCTATGTCTATCCGTCTTTTTTAGCAGGCTATATTTATGCTCAACAAGACAGTGAATATTTTGATCCAGATAAAGAGCTTCTGTATGCCAAACGTGCCGTAGCGCAGCGACATCCTTCAGCATTGTTTAATATGGGGGTGTATTTTCTAAATAAAGCACTAGAGCCTGAAGAACAGCAACCTAAATGGTATTTGCAAAAACATATTGAATATTTGGAACAGTGCCGTGGTATTTGTGCAGCGCTTGAAAAAAACGCTATGGCAGTTATCAGTTTTTAGTCGATGATATTGGGCGTATTTATACAGAGCGATTATTTCAATACAGCTATTATCCTGATATTGCCTCTGTTGTGATTGAGTATTTATTGGTGATTGCCAATCAGCGTCAAGTTGCGGCAATGCTTGGATCAGGTTAATCGTCCACAATATTTTGACTATGTGCAAGCCGTGCGTTGGTGTGAAGCGGCATATTTACAACAGCCTGATAACCAAGAAACAATTACGCTGTTACATCAGTTAAATGGTCAAGCTGAATATTTAACCCAGCCTTATTTACAAGCGCTTGGTGGGTTAGGTTTTGCTAATACCCCAGGACGGCAAGAGCTACTACTTTAATCTTTACTGAGGGAAAGTTGCAAAAGCACATTTGCTTATGCCATCAGACCTTTTATGATATGCCTCCTAAGATTGGGAATAGAAACAGGGTTATGCCATTTACCATTGCAGCATTGGTGAGTTTTGAAGAAGACATTAAGAAAAGCCGTTTTCAGGCATTTGCCACACCTGTTGAATCCGAACAGGATGTGAAGGATTTTTTGGCTTTGTATAAAGATACTACCACCACCCACCAGTGTTGGGCATGGAAAATTGGGCATCATGTCCGTTTTAATGATGATGGTGAGCCATCTGGCACAGCAGGACGACCGATTTTAGCGACCATTGAGGGTAATGAACTGACCAATGTTTTGGTGTTGGTTAATCGCTGGTATGGCGGAATTAAACTTGGGACAGGCGGTTTGGTTCGTGCTTATGGCGGCGCAGCAGGTCAATGTTTACTCTTGGCTGAGAAGATCGAACTGATTGAAAAAAAACAGGTGAAATTTTCCTGTTCATTTAGTGAATGGGCAATCTTTCAATATGAGCTACAACAACAAGAGATTGAGTTTCAAGAAGACTATACCGCTGAAGGTGTTGCAATTTTAGCAAAGTTACAGGTTCATCAAATTGAAGGGCTTGCCAAAAAAATTCAGGATGTAACCCGTGGACGTGAACAGTTACGTATTTTAGAGGAGCAACAGCAAGATGCAGGCTGATGATCCATTACTCAAATATCGTGAACAGCATAAACAGCGCCTCAACTATATGCCGTGGTTGTACTGGCGTTTAAAGCCGAAACATCGTGAATGGGCGGAGCAGTGGCAGCGTGAATATCAGGCTTACCTGATGGATATGGAAACTGTTGAAATTGGTCAGAACTGTTTTATTTCCCCACAAGCGCATATTTTTGCCGAACTAGGACGAAAAATCACGATTGGGGACAATACCTTTATTGCTGCGGATTGTACCTTGCACGGCCCCTTAACCATTGGCAATGAAGTGGCGATTAATCACCATTGTATTTTAGATGGTGGACGTGCGGGCATTACTTTGGGTGATCAGGCACGTTTGGCTGCGTATTGTCATTTGTATGCATTTGATCATGGCATGGACTTGGCTGAACCGATTTATCAGCAAGCGGTACGTTCGCAAGGTATTCAGGTTGGGCGAGATGTTTGGCTTGGGGCACATGTGGGGGTCAAAGATGGCGTCAACATTGCAGATCAAGCTATTGTCGGTATGAATAGCATGGTGACCAAATCGGTAGCGGAACGACAGATTGTCGCGGGTAATCCTGCCAAATTGATCCGTTACCGTGAATAGCCTTGTTGTCAAAATCTGATCTTATTTTGAGATCAGATTTTGGAATTCGAATTGCTTTTGTTTTTTGCGAATTGCCAGCACAAAGACCTGAAAGACTGCTCCACACATCCATGCGGTCAGCGTAATACGGCTTTGTTGCACAAAGCTATTCTTAAGGGCTTCTTCAGCGATATAATTTTCAAATGAAGAAGCCTACACACAAAATCTACCGCACAACCAATTGGCCCGCATATAACCGAGCTCTCATTAATCGTGGGAATATTGCCATTTGGTTCGATCCAAAGACCCAGTGGTATGCACAATCACAAGGC
>NZ_BKNN01000014.1 GCF_008993995.1 Acinetobacter brisouii | reverse complement strand
TTGAGAAAAGGATGTTTTATTTGCATCTTAAAGAAACGGAGTATCGCTTCAATCATCGGCATGATAATTTATACCTCGATTTGCTTAAATTACTCCGTAATAATCCTCTTTAACTTCCTAAGCTCCTTATTAAAAAAGCCCACTGTCGTGAGCTTTATTTTTATATCAAATCTTAACGACCATTACGGTTACGACCGCGTGGCGCTTTGGTATTTGGACGGGTTGTTCCATTGGTTTTACGACGTGGTTTTTCGCTTTCATCCATTTGCCAAATACGTTTTGTACCTGACTTTTTCGGTGAACCATCTTTGTTCTTGCGAACCATTGGTTTGCCGCCTGTACCCCCGGGTTTTTTCACATAAGAGCGTGAACGATAAGGCTGTTCAGCAGGAACATCTTTAAAGTCAGAGTAAAGCAGCGGCTCAATTTCTTTGGTTTCACCAGGAAGTAAACCAAGTTGTATCAAGTCAATAGAACCAATTTTGGTACGAATCAAACGTAAAGTCGGGAAACCAACAGCAGACGTCATGCGACGGACTTGACGGTTACGACCTTCACAAATTGAGATTTCAACCCAAGAGGTTGGAATATTTGCTCGGTAACGTACAGGTGGAGTACGTTCCCATAGCCAGTCAGGTTCAGCCACTTTTTCGGCTTTAGCAGGAAGCGTCATCCCATCATTGAGTTCAATACCTTGGCGTAATTTCTCCAAAGCTTCTTCAGAAATATCACCATCAACTTGAACTAAATAAGTTTTGTATTTTTTGTTTGCAGGGTTGGTAATGAACTGATTTAGACCACCGTGATCGGTTAAAAACACCAATCCTTCAGAGTCCATATCGAGACGACCTGCTATACGTAAAGTTGGATCATCGACAAAGTCAGACACCGTCATGTGTGCTTCGTCTTTGCGAAACTGGGAGAGGACGTCATAAGGTTTATTGAGAATGACAATTTTCATAAAAAATGACTTCTTCTTTCAGGGAACCACAGGAAACATTGAGATTGATGAAGGCAGGAAATCGATAGTTTCTTGCATAAATCTCAAAAAGGAATTAATTTGATGCGCCTATTATGCGATAAGAAGGCGTGAAAGTATTGCTTCACGGCAATTATTTTTTAAATTGGTTAAATTGTCTGACCGAGAGTGATTTAAAGTTAGGCGCTTAGCGCTTCATTCTGCATTTATACGAATGCAATTCAGATGGATCACTCAATGCTTGAAGTTACCTCGCACTTTGCGAGGTTTTCTCATTTTAAGGTGAATTGAGCCGATCAGCTACGCTGACAGGTTCACCAATCAGATAAAAATTTCCACCTGCGACATGATGCAGGCTGCGCCATTCAGGATCGGCGTCTTCAAAGTGCCAGTGTCCATCACGAAAAATACGCTCATCTGCCCATGCACTGATGACTTCTCCAATAAATAAATCATGCGCTTGTTGATTGTGGGGTTCAGAAATCAGTTTACAAACGAGCCATGCAGAACAACCTGCAACAAGTGGTTGTTTTGTATCATCTAGATAAAATAATTCTACACCACTTAATTCTAGTTTGTTGGGTGTGTCATGCAAGCTGGTTGTACCAAGCTGATAGACCATATCAATTTGTTTATAGGTTGGAATCTGTAAAACAAAATAACCCGATTGCTCAATGATTTTGCGGGTCATGGTGCTTTTATCGAGAACTACGCTGACTTTGGCAGGTTTAAACTCCAGTGCACAAGCCCATGCTGCTGCCATGACATCACATTGTTGTTCGTGTTGTGAAGAAACTAATACTGTCGCACCATGTGTCAACAAACGGTAGGCTTTCTCGAGAGGTACACTTTTAAAGTGGAGATTTGAAAAATTCATAAAGTGACAATCATCTAAGATTAGGTTAAAAAGAAATGTATTCAATCACAATAAAAGATTGTGTGATTCATCAACAGATTAAGTCTATATAGAGAATGTAAAACAATGAAAATTTATCAAGTGGATGCCTTTAGCCAACAATTATTTCAAGGTAATCCTGCGGCGGTCATTGTGCAAAATGAATGGTTGTCAGATGAACTCATGCAAAATATTGCGCTGGAAAATAACCTTTCTGAAACCGCATTTGTAAAACGAATTGATGATAAACATTATGAAATTCGTTGGTTTACACCTGCGGCTGAGGTGGCATTTTGTGGACATGCCACTTTGGCAAGTGCCTTTGTATTATTTCGTGAATATACACAGGCAACAGAAATTGAGTTTGAAGTCAAAGAATTGGGAACATTTTATGTGTCTCAGGCAGCAGATGGAAAAATCAATATGAATTTTCCAATTCGTAAACCTGAGTATCTAGAAGAATATCCAGAACTTTTAAATGAAGCTCTGAACAAACCGATTCAGGCGGTGTATGTCAATGCACAGGCTTATGTGGTTGAACTTGATTCTGCACAAGATGTACTGGACTTAGAGGTTGATTTTTTAAAGCTGAAAGCTTTAGGTGATATGCGCGCTGCGATGGAAGCACCCAGTTTAGATGTTGCTGTGACAGCAAATTATGCAGGCGAATATGCTTATGACTGTATTTCACGTTATTTTGCGCCAGATATCGGGGTTAATGAAGATCCTGTGACAGGTTCTATTCATACCGCAATTGTACCGTTATGGGCTGAAAAACTTGGTAAAACGGAATTGGTGGCGTATCAGGCATCAGCGCGTGGTGGCGAGTTGTTCTGCCGTATTTTAAATGATGAACGTATTGAAGTTTCGGGTTATGCCAAACTCTATATGATTGGTGAGCTGTTTATCTAGGCTCTAAGGAAGTAGGGAATAATACTTAAAATGCAACCGATACCAATAATGGGGAGGTTGCTATCAAAGAAATAAGAATACACCATTAAGCCAATGCCACAGACCAGTGGTACAGTACGCTGCTGCTTCTTGCCATACATAAAATAACCTAAGCCGATTGAGCTAAAAATGACCCCAAGAAAAAGCTGCGTTGCATTCATATGTCAATCTGCTGTATTGATTTTTGCTTATGTTAAGCTGAATGATCTGAAATGAAAATAAATTTTGAGGAAGAAAAGGTGTCTGTAGTCTTACCTATTGCTCAACGTGGTGAGGAAATTCTCACATTCAAAGCGGCATCTGTTGCACAAAATGAGTTTAATTCGGCATGGCTTGAGCAGCTAGCTCTCGCACTGCAAGCGACTATGCTAGAGCGTCATGGTGTTGGAATTGCTGCGCCACAGGTTTATGTCTCGAAACGAGTGATTATTGTGGCTTCTCGTCCAAATCCGCGTTATCCAGATGCACCTGAAATGCCTGCCGTGACCATGATTAACCCTGAAATTATTGAATATTCAACTGAAACCTGTTTTGGTGAAGAGGGGTGTTTGAGCGTACCTGAGCAAAGAGGGCAGGTAGAGCGTGCTTATGTGGTTAAGGTACGTTATTTCACTGTACAAGGTGAGCAGATTGAACAATCTTATGAAGGTTTTCCTGCACGGATTGTGCAACATGAAATAGATCATCTGAATGGAATTTTATTTGTAGAGCGACTTTAAGTCGCTTTTTTAATATTTGAAACACTATAAATGAAATTTCAGGCATAAAAAAACCAGCTTTCGCTGGATTCTTTATTTGCACCATTTTAACAGTCTTAAAATGGTGCCCGGGGCCGGACTCGAACCGGCACGCTTTGTGGGCGGGGGATTTTAAATCCCCTGTGTCTACCTATTTCACCACCCGGGCTTGACCAAGATTGGAGGCGGAGGTCGGAATCGAACCGGCGTCCACGGAGTTGCAGTCCGCTGCATGACCACTCTGCCACCCCGCCTTGTCTTGGTGATGCACATATTAGCAATCTTTTAAAAAAAAACAATAGGGAATTCAGTGGATATGCACATAAAATCAACATCTAAAATAAAATTGGGCAAATAATCATGTATTATTTGCGAAATTGATTGATATCAGCCTGTGGAGACGTATTGTGGCATTGGTATTAGATGGAAAAGCGTTAGCAAAGCAAATTGAAGCAGATTTATTTGCACGTGTTGAAGTGTTGAAACAAAAATCAGGTCGTACTCCGATTTTGGCAACAATTTTAGTTGGGGATGATGGTGCATCGGCAACTTATGTACGCATGAAAGGCAATGCATGCCGCCGTGTGGGCATGGATTCATTGAAAATTGAATTGCCACAAGAAACCACAACTGAACAGTTGTTGGCTGAAATTGAAAAATTAAATGCAAATCCTGATGTTCACGGTATTTTGTTGCAGCACCCAGTGCCTGCGCAAATTGATGAACGTGCATGTTTTGATGCCATTAGCCTTGCAAAAGACGTTGATGGGGTTACTTGTCTTGGTTTTGGTCGTATGGCGATGGGTGAAGCTGCTTATGGTTCAGCAACACCAGCGGGGATCATGACCATCTTGCAAGCAAACAACATTGAAATTGCGGGTAAACACGCCGTTGTTGTTGGTCGTTCTGCAATTTTGGGTAAACCAATGGCGATGATGCTACTTCAAGCCAATGCAACAGTCACGATTTGCCATTCACGTACTCAAAACTTAGCTGACTTGGTTAAACAAGCCGACATCGTGGTGGGTGCTGTAGGTAAAGCTGAATTGATTCAAAAAGACTGGATCAAGCAAGGCGCGGTTGTCGTAGATGCTGGCTTCCACCCGCGTGATGGCGGCGGTGTTGGCGATATCCAATTACAAGGTATTGAAGACATTGCTTCTGCTTACACGCCTGTTCCAGGTGGTGTTGGCCCGATGACGATTACAACTTTGATTCGTCAAACCGTTGAAGCTGCTGAAAAAGCTTTAGGTTAATTTATTTACGACAGCATCCTATCGTTTGATGCAAATGTTAGGAGTTCGTAGGTTACTTTTCTTTCGGGAAAAGTAACCAAAACCATTTGTCATCCGCAAAACTCGTTAGCTACCGTCTAGCTTTAGACGAGTCGCAGAAACATTTCGATCTCATGTAGTCTCACCTCGAACAATTGCGGATGACGTTAACGCGTATCGAATATTAATTATAAATTGTTGAGCTTATTTATGAGCTGCACCTTTCAATTGACCAATGCCCCTGAATATTTGCTTGATGCTTTGCATCAGATTATTCCCAATTGTGACTTACAATCTCAGCAGTTACCCAATACGCCAATTTCATTATGGTTAATTCCTCCTGTATTTCCAACTGAACGTTTGGACGACGAGGTAATTCAACGGATCTGGAATGACACGCCTTACTGGATTTTCTGCTGGGCTTCGGGTCTGGCGATGGCACAGTGGCTACTTGCAGAACCTGAGCACGTCAAAGACAAGGTTGTCTTGGATTTTGGTGCGGGTTCAGGTGTAGTGGCAATTGCTGCAAAATTGGCAGGAGCTAAACGTGTCATCTGTTGTGATATAGATGCGGTGAGCCTAGCCGCTTGTCGGGAGAATGCAGCACTGAATCAGGTTGAGCTTGAATATTTGGATGATCTCTATCGTGCTGAACCAGTTGATGTGTTATTGGCAGCAGATGTGCTGTATGACCAGTGCAATCGTTTTTTCTTGGATGAATTCTTAAAGTTTGCCCCAGAGGTATGGGTAGCGGATAGTCGGGTTAAAAATTTCAGTCATCCGCAATATCAAAAAATAGATGAGCGAAGTGCGACAACTTGGCCAGATTTGGATGAAGCCAAAGAATTTCGCAATGTCAGTTTTTACAAGACGCTGAATTGACAGCGTCTTGTTAGATTTAAATCAGATCGAACAACGGAAGCGAACAACAGTCAGTGTATTTGGTCGAGTTTGCATGGCACTACGCATTGCATAATCGTCATCATTGCTATTGCTGGCATTACTTAGACCAAAAGTAGTATGCGTTTTTCCGATTTGTACAGCATTGCTCATAGGCATGTTTGCAGGATTTGCAATTTCATTGCTACTGAGAACATCAATTTTATAGTTTTGGTTTGCACCTAAAACTTTTTTGCAGGTGTTTTGTAGTTTATTTTGATTTGCTGCTTGATTGGCATGAATTGCAAGTGTGTAACTAATAATAGCGCTATTTTCAGTTTTGCTTTCAACTTGATAGCCTGAGTTACCATTGTAAGTTTGAGGTAAGTTTTGGCAGGCACTTAGCCCAAGAGCAAAAGCGCTCAGACCCAATAATTTCAATGTCATTTTCATGAGATTAGACCTTTTGTCATTTCTTCACAGTATGCCATAGCTCACTGTAATACTCATTAGATAAACATAAATATTGCGCTATAATTCATCTTGACTTTATACATATTTATACAAAATAAAATTGGATTTTTCACATAAACTATTTGTATTTTAGGTTGCTAGGATCACTAAAAAGGAAGATTAATTTCGTTTGAATCATTCATCATAGACGAGATAACAACAAAAAATCCTGTTGAAAGCGAAAACCAACTTTAGAAATATACACGAGGGAGTGTTAGGTAATGAGTGACGTACAATATACTGCAGAGGAAAAACGTAAACGGATTTTTGGAATTGTTGGTGCTGCTTCAGGCAACTTGGTGGAGTGGTTTGATTTTTATATCTATGCTGTATTTGCGGTGTATTTTCAGCAAGCATTAACCTCACCCGATATGGGGGCGGAAACCAAACAAATTTATGTTTGGGGGGTGTTTGCTGCAAGCTTCTTCATGCGACCCATCGGAAGTTGGTTGTTTGGACGCATTGCCGATAAACATGGTCGAAAACGCTCAATGGTCATTTCAATTTGCTTGATGGCACTGAGTTCATTTTTATTTGCACTGCTACCCACTTATGGGCAGGTCGGTATTGTTGCACCATTCTTATTGCTTTTAGTGCGTTTGTTGCAAGGTTTATCGGTTGGTGGGGAATATGGTGCTGTTGCAACCTATATGAGTGAAATTGCTTTAAAAGGACACCGTGGATTTTATGCATCATTTCAATATGTGACATTGTCTGGTGGTCAGCTTTTAGCAAGTTTGCTTGGTGTGGTTCTATTATTTTTTATGTCTGAACAGCAGTTACAAGATGGCGGATGGCGTATTCCTTTTGTGATTGGTGGAATTACCGCAATTTTATCTTTACTGGCACGAAGTCGTTTGGAAGAAACGCTATCTCATGAAGATAGTCACAACCAAGAATCAGGAACACTAAAGGCACTTTTTAAAAATCACTGGCAATCATTCTTGCTGGTTGTCGGTTACACCTCGGCAGGTTCATTGTCATTTTATGTGTTAACTGTATATTCGAAAACCTATTTGACTGGTCTTGGAATTGATGTAAAAACAGTAGGTTATATGATGACGGTCGCATTATTTGCCTACATGCTGGCACAACCTGTTTTTGGTGCAATTGCAGACCGTATTGGGCGTCGTGCAGCTATGTTGATTTTTAGCGCTTCGTTGGCGATCTGTATTTATCCAGTTATGGTCATCGCTATGCACGCCTTTAGTGGTTCACCTGTGATCGTCACCTTGCTGCTTATTTTCCTTATGCTTCTCTTGAGTTTTTATACGTCGATTAGTGGTTTGATTAAGGCTGAAATGTTCCCACCCCATGTGCGCGCGTTGGGTGTTGGTTTTTCTTATGCAGTTGCAAATGCAATTTTTGGAGGTTCAGCACCTGCGGTTGCTTTGCAATTTAAACAAGCAGGGCATGAATATACCTTCTTTATTTATGTGATTGTGATGTTAATTATCTGTTTTTTATGTAGTTTAAAATTGCCTAAAGAGCCTGAATATTTACATCATGATCATTAACGAATAGATGAAATCGAAAAAAGCCAGTCGGATATATCCGATGGGATTTTTATCTCAATCACAGTCAAGATCTGTAATTAAAGTTCCTGACCACCTGCGAGTCGACAATTGTTCGCGGATGGTGATTGCCATTGGATTGCTGTTCCAGAGATCACAGGACGGACGAAGCGCCAAGGCCAAAAACCAAAACGTTGGCTTGCTCGATAGTGAATCACGGCATCGGCATGATATTTTTCGGCAGTTTGATGTAAACGGGGGTATAGGTCGGTCACACTGCCATAAGTACCTTTACCAAACTTAATCTTTTTGATGACTTTGTATTGTAAATTACCTGAAGGTGTTCCTGTAACTAAACACAGTCGTTGTGGTTGATTGCTCATATTGAGCGGTATAGGTGATGTTTGTGCTGGAATTAGAATGTTTTCAGCATGTGTAATATTTGCATTTAGGAGTGTTACGATTGCTAGGGCTTGTCCTCATTTGAAGAAATAGCTCAAAAATGAGTATGTTTATGCCTGAATTTGATTATTTAGTAAACAATATAATTGTTTGTTGACTAAAATAAGAGCTAATTTGCCTCATAAAATGAAATGAGGATACGCCCTTATAAAATAATTTATTCATATTTGTATTTATAAAAAAGTAAAATGTTGTTTGAGTTAAAAAAAGACCACATTGGCGTGGTCTTTTTTTATTTGATTATTTAAGCATTTACGTTTTCAGCTTCAGTTGATTTTACAGCTGCAAGTAACTCTGCTTGACGAGCTTTTAATGCTTGTGGTAAACGCTCCCCCAGTTTGTTGAATAACTCGGTGTGGCTTTCAATTTCTTTGATCCATTGTGCTTGGCTTTGAGAAGTAACTTTATCAAAGTCAGCTTTAGAGAAATCAGTCCCTGTCCAGTTCAAGTCATCGTAAGTTGGAACGAAACCGATTGGAGTTTCAACGGCATTTGCGCGGTTTTCACAACGGTTGATGATCCACTCAAGCACACGCATGTTTTGACCAAAACCAGGCCATACGAAGTTGCCATTTTCGTCACGACGGAACCAGTTTACATTGAAGATTTTTGGTAATTTGTTGCCTGCAGCTTGCGCTTTTGCTGCAACATCTTCACCTAGTTCTAACCAGTGACTGAAGTAGTCTGCCATGTTATAACCTATGAAAGGTAGCATAGCAAATGGGTCACGACGTACAACACCTTGCTGACCCACTGCAGCAGCAGTGGTTTCTGAGCCCATTGTTGCAGCTTTATAAACACCATCAACCCAGTCAAATGCTTCAGAAATCAATGGTACAGTGTCAGCACGACGACCACCAAAGATAAACGCTGAAATTGGTACGCCTGCTGGGTTTTCCCAGTCAGCATCAATTGATGGACATTGACTTGCTGCTACAGTGAAACGCGCGTTTGGATGCGCTGCTTTTTCGCCTGCAACGTGTGGCTGACCTTTCCAGTTAGTCAGGTTTTCTGGAACTTCTTTAGAAAGACCTTCCCACCAAACTTGACCATCTTCAGTGACAGCAACGTTGGTATAAATAACATCTTTATGCATGGTTGCCATACAGTTTGGATTGGTCTTGGTATTTGTGCCTGGAGCAACACCGAAGAAACCAGCTTCAGGGTTGATCGCGTATAGACGACCATCTTCACCTGGTTTGATCCAAGCGATGTCATCACCAACAGTTTCAATTTTCCAGCCTTCGTAACCTGCTGGTGGAATCAACATTGCAAAGTTGGTTTTACCACAAGCTGAAGGGAATGCTGCTGCAACGTAGTGTTTTTCGCCTTCTGGGTTGGTGATACCCAAAATCAACATGTGTTCAGCTAACCAGCCTTGCTCACGACCCATTACAGATGCAATACGTAATGCTAGGCATTTTTTACCTAACAATGCGTTACCGCCGTAACCAGAACCGAAAGACCAGATTTCACGAGTTTCTGGGTAATGAACGATATATTTTTCTTTGTTACATGGCCAAACAACGTCTTTTTGACCTTCAGCAAGCGGTGCGCCAACAGTGTGAACACATGGAACGTATTCGCCGTCTGTACCTAAAACGTCATATACTGCTTTACCCATACGCGCCATTTTGCTCATGCTCACAGCAACGTAAGGAGAATCAGTCAGTTCGATACCGATGTGGGCGATGTGGCTTCCTAGTGGACCCATTGAAAAAGGAACCACATACATGGTGCGTCCTTGCATAGCACCGTCGAACAAACCATTTAATTTTTCGCGCATAACCGCTGGGTCTTCCCAGTTGTTGGTTGCGCCAGCATCATCTTTTTGTGCAGAGCAGATATAAGTACGATCTTCAACACGAGCAACGTCAGAAGGGTCAGAATTCGCCAAATAAGAACCAGGGTGTTTTTCTTCATTCAGCTTTTGCATGGTGCCGTTAGCAATCATCAAGTCGATAAGACGTTGATACTCTTCTTCGCTACCGTCACACCATTCGATTTTTGCTGGTTTGGTTAATTTAGCAATTTCTTCCACCCATGCAATAAGCTTAGGGTGACGAACGAATTCTGGTGCATTCACTTGGGTCATGTTGATGCCTTTGAGATACAAAAAAACAAAACACACATAAAGGTGTGATCAACCCTTGATCACGAGTGTGTCAAAAAAGTGGGCGTATTAAACCATAAAAGTCGTTAGATTTTAAGATGCCTAAAAACTGATCTTACTGACTATTTGTGTGTTTAATGGTATAAAATTCAATAATAATTAATGATTTATGTTTTAAAAATACTACTATTTAATAGATAAATTATGAGAATAAAATCATTTATTTCGCAAATGTATATTTAAATTAAATACTTATTGATTGCGCATTGATGATAAAGGCCTGAAAAAATTGCAAAAGTTTGTGTAGTTTTTTTACACAAATACACTATTTATCAAAAATGGAATCTACACAATAAAGGTTAAAGTTATCAGTGCCCTAATGACGATATCATGCTTAAACCGCTTTCAATTATTTACAATCAAAAATCAGGTTTTCATGCAACTCAGAATGATCGTGTCTATGAAGAAATCATGACGATATTTACAGGATATGATTTTGAAATTCAGGTATTTGAACTGAATTCACAAGTTTCACTTGATCAGTTGATGCAACAAGTTCTGATACGCCACCAAAATGCAGATGCTGCAGGAGTTGTGGTTGCGGCAGGTGGTGATGGAACACTAAATGCGGTTGCCAGTCATTTGCTGCATACCAATATTTGTATGGGAATATTGCCTTTAGGTACATTTAATTATGTAGCTAGGGTGTTAAATATTCCTTTGGATTTGCTTGAAGCTGCACGTGTGGTTGTACAAGGAGAAGTTAAAAAAATTCATGTTGCACAATTGAATAATCATATTTATTTGAAC
The DNA here is from genome assembly GCF_008993995.1 of Acinetobacter brisouii. GTDB lineage: Bacteria > Pseudomonadota > Gammaproteobacteria > Pseudomonadales > Moraxellaceae > Acinetobacter > Acinetobacter brisouii_A. The sequence goes on along the minus strand of NZ_BKNN01000014.1, from coordinate 44,892 downwards.
AATGCAAGTTTAGGGTTGTATCCCTTATTTATTGAAAAGAGAGAATACTATAATCGCTTATTTGGACGCTTTCCTTTACATGCTTACACTTCAGCTTTAGATGTTTTGCTTAGACGACATCGTGAGTTAAAGTTGGAAGTTGTGGTGGATGGTGAAAAATATCCTGTAAAAACACCATTGGTTTTTTTTGGAAATAATCATTTACAGCTACAGGAAATGAATCTGAAAATTGCTCATGTCGTTCAGTTTGGGAAAATTGCAGGGGTCATTGTTGCAAAGAGTGATAAATTGACCTTAATGAAACTGCTATTTCAGCTCCTTAAAGGTGATATTGAAAAAGCCAGTGATGTTTATAGCTTCGCTGCGGATCAAGTCACTGTCTATGCAAGAAAAGGCAAAAAATTGCATGTGGCACTTGATGGTGAATTGATTGAAGAGCAATCACCACTTCATTTTTCAGTTAATCGCCATGCTTTGGCGGTGATGGTTCCTCAAGATGCTACTCCATCTCTCTGATTTGCATTTTGGTACAGAAAAGCCTGAATGTCTTATGGCGATTCAGCAGTTCTGCCGTGATCATCCGATTGAAGCGATTGCAGTGAGTGGGGATTTGACTCAACGTGCTCGTTTTCTTCAGTTTTTGAGTTGTCAATATTTTTTGGAGCGGTTAAATCTACCTTATTTGGTTGTGCCAGGGAATCATGATATTCCGCTATATCATGTTTTCAATCGGGTGTTTAGTCCATTTGCTCGTTATCAGGCATTTTTTGGTGCGCTTGAAGGTGTTTTGGAAACCGAGCATTTCTACTTATTGGGTGTAAATAGTATTCGACGACGCCATCATACCAAAGGACATATTTCATTGGCTCAAATTCAAGAGATCGATGCCAGATTACGTTCAGCACCTGCTCATAAATTAAAAATTGTGGTGGTTCATCAACCTTTTTATACCTCGCCTGAAGATGGACATGCTGTAAAAGATTGTCCCGTACTTGGACGCATGGCTTTGGAAATTTGGGGGCAACAAGGATTGTTTGGATTATTGCATGGGCATCTACATCAAACGGCTTATTATGATCTTAATCGGATTTACCAACTTGGGTTGGATCATCCTGTTTTTGAGATTCATGCGGGAACAGCAACGTCACATCGCTTACGTAAAGGTCAACCAAATAGCTTTAATGTTGTGACGATAGAGGGTGGGCTACAACATTATGTATTTGATGTGCAAAGCCGAGAATTTATTCGACAGCCAAGTTGAGTATCATTAATTTGGGGTTTTAGCCTAAAAAAACTGCAAAAAATGGATTTTTTTTTGAAATGCCCCTTGAAGCCTGATTTTCTATCCCCAAAAAAATGACATCACAAACAGTTATTGATAATGACGCAAAGGAATTACGATAAGCGTCATTTTTGATTGAAACAAAGACTTAGTCTGATGGAGTTTTATATGAGCAACATTCGTCCGTTACATGATCGCGTTGTTATTCGTCGTGTAGAAGAAGAAACTAAAACTGCAGGTGGTATCTTGTTACCAGGTTCAGCGGCAGAAAAACCAGCTCAAGGTGAAATCATTGCTGTGGGTAATGGTCAAGTGACTGAGCATGGCGTTCGTGCATTAGATGTAAAAGTAGGTGACAAAGTCTTGTTCGGTACTTATGCAGGTACAACTGTAAAAGTAAGCGGTGAAGAACTTCTTATCATGAAAGAGTCTGACATCTTAGCTGTTTTGGAAGGCTAATTTTCAACCATTCATATCAGATCAAGTAAAAAGCAAAAATTCGGAGTAAATAAATAATGTCAGCTAAAGACGTAAAATTTGGTGATTCAGCTCGCTCTAAAATGATTGCAGGCGTAAACGTTCTTGCAGACGCAGTGAAAGTTACTTTAGGCCCTAAAGGTCGTAACGTGGTTATTGACCGCTCTTTCGGTGCACCACACATCACTAAAGATGGTGTTACTGTTGCAAAAGAAATTTCACTTAAAGACAAGTTTGAAAACATGGGTGCTCAACTTGTTCGTGAAGTATCTTCAAAAACTAACGACATCGCGGGTGATGGTACAACGACTGCAACTGTACTTGCACAAGCAATTTTGAATGAAGGTATCAAGTCAGTGACAGCGGGTATGAACCCAATGGATCTTAAACGTGGTATTGACCTTGCAGTTAAAGCATTGGTTGCAGAAATCAAAGCAACTGCAAAACCTGCATCTGATACTAAAGCGATTGAACAAGTCGGTTCGATCTCTGCAAACTCTGATGAAACTGTGGGTAAATTGATTGCTCAAGCAATGGAACGCGTTGGTAAAGAAGGCGTAATCACAGTTGAAGAAGGTTCAGGCTTTGAAGATGCGCTTGACGTTGTAGAAGGTATGCAGTTTGACCGCGGTTATATCTCTCCATACTTCGCGAACAAACAAGATACTTTGACTGCTGAATTAGAAAACCCATTCATTCTTCTTGTAGATAAGAAAATCAGCAACATTCGTGAGTTAATCACTGTATTGGAAGCAGTTGCTAAAACTGGTAAACCACTTCTTATTATTGCTGAAGATGTTGAAGGTGAAGCGCTTGCAACACTTGTTGTTAACAACATGCGTGGCATCATTAAAGTATGTGCAGTGAAAGCGCCTGGTTTTGGTGACCGCCGTAAAGCAATGCTTCAAGACATCGCAATCTTGACTGGCGCTACAGTGATTTCTGAAGAAGTGGGTATGTCTTTAGAACAAGCGACTCTTCAAGATTTAGGTACAGCGCACAAAATCACTGTTTCTAAAGAAAATACAGTGATTGTTGATGGCGCTGGTGATGCTGCTGCTATCGCTGAGCGTGTTCAACAAATCCGTGCTCAAATCGAAGAATCTACTTCAGAGTATGACCGTGAAAAATTACAAGAACGCGTTGCTAAATTGGCAGGCGGTGTTGCTGTTATCAAAATTGGTGCAGCAACTGAAGTTGAAATGAAAGAGAAGAAAGATCGTGTTGACGATGCACTTCATGCTACACGTGCTGCTGTAGAAGAAGGTGTTGTTGCGGGTGGTGGTGTAGCGCTTGTACGTGCTGCAACTGCGCTTGACGGTGTAACTGGCGCGAATGATGACCAAAATGTAGGTATCAACATTCTTCGTCGTGCAATTGAAGCACCACTTCGTCAAATCGTTGCTAACGCTGGTGATGAACCATCAGTTGTTGTCAATGCAGTGAAAAGTGGCGAAGGTAACTTCGGTTACAACGCTGCGACTTCAGAATATGGTGACATGTTAGAAATGGGTATTCTTGACCCTGCAAAAGTAGCACGTTCTGCACTTGAACATGCTGCTTCTGTTGCAGGTCTAATGCTGACAACTGAATGTATGATCACTGACATTCCTGAAGACAAACCAGCTGTTCCAGATATGGGCGGTATGGGTGGTATGGGCGGAATGATGTAATTATCATCTCTGCACTTACTGAATAAAAAAGTCCTCGCTTTATGCGAGGACTTTTTTTGAATATTTAAAATCTTGATTTTATTTGTTTAAAAATAAAAATAATAAGTTTTTTATTTTTAGGGCATCTAAATTAAGAAATTTTTAAGTTTAGATTTTTATGATAACAACTATAGGAATTCTGCTGTAGTTTCCTATTTTGGCCATACTCCTTACTGACAGAGTATGGCTTTTTTTTGCCTAAAATTTATGATTTATATTTTTAAATATCTATTTTTACTTTCCATTTCCCATAAAAAAAGCTCTTATATTATCTATAAGAGCTTTTTTTGAATTTGGCGGAAGCGGTGAGATTCGAACTCACGGAGGACTCACACCCTCGTCGGTTTTCAAGACCGGTGCATTAAACCGCTCTGCCACGCTTCCAATGTGCGTAATCATATCGATAAATATTGAGTTTGACAACTTTTTTTTATATTAAAATTTTTAAATGATTAAAATAGCGACGAAATGGGGCGTATCTCAACTAAGATCAAAAGACTTAAAATATATGGTAATTTAACTTTGTGCTTTAAACTGATTAAAATACAGCAATCGTAAATTATTAAAATTTCATTGAGCACAAATTGATGCAGCGTAAATTATTGACAGCAGAAGGGTATCAACGTTTACAAGATGAATTAAATCATTTGGTACGAATCGAGCGACCTGAGATCACCAAGATTGTGTCTTGGGCAGCCAGTTTAGGCGATCGGTCTGAAAATGCTGATTACCATTATAATAAGCGAAAATTACGTGAAATTGATCGTAGAATTCGCCATTTGACTAAGCTGTTTGAAGTCGCACAAAAGGTTGAATATCATCCGCAGCAGCAGGGTAAAGTATATTTTGGTGCATGGGTTGAATTAGAGAATGATGAACAGGAAATCGCTCAATTTCGTATCGTGGGGGATGAAGAAATTTATGGCAATAAAGATTATATTTCTTTGCAAGCGCCAATTGCTAAAGCCTGCCTTGGAAAAGCGGTTGATGATGAGGTACAGGTACATACACCAAATGGTGTTAACAATTGGTATATCATAAAAATAAAATATTGATAAATATAAATTAAATGATATCTAAAATATTGTTAAAAGTTACAGATGACATCACTTTGTCCTGATTTAAATCATCTTTATTTGATATAACATTGAGCATCAATTTTGATGGAGGATGATTATCTGCGCTGTGATTTTCTACACGTAAAAGTTTGACTTTTAATTTCTATGTCTATATTATGCGCAACTCTTATTTATTTTTGGTTATTTTTTCGTCTAGGTTGTTGATTTTAATATGACTTAGTTTCTTCCATTTATGTCATTTTTTTAAATGATGTCATGACTGCCCCCTAAACATACGTTGATCAACTAATTGAAATTTGGGTCATGCTCGATTTCATTGGGTAGTTAATTCTCTGTCGTGGAGTCACCATGTATAATCAAACATTGGCAGATAGGAGGCGTTTTCGCCTAAACAATCTAAAAATATCCTTGCCAACAAAAGCCCTTGCATTTGGGTTAGCTATGCTGCCATTACATGCGATTAATGCCAGTAAAGCCAATAATCAATACGCTCAGGTTGTGAGTCGTAATACATTGACAGTTGTAACTGTTCAAAGTCCAACAACAGTTTTCAATGATGGACAATATTTACATGGCTTTGGCTATGATCTCATGCGCAATTATGCACAGAGTTTAAATGTTCAACTCGAGTTTAAAATTGTTGATAGTAATGCCACTGCCTTGAAATGGGTCGCCAAAGGTAAAGCCAATTTGGCATTAACCAATGCAGATTTTACCAGTGTTGAGAAAAAGAACTTAATGTCTTTTTCTGCAAGTTGTGGGGATTTTAATGTCCTACAACAAAATGGTTTAGATACTGCATTAAATTTAGTATTTAAGGATGCTGAAGACCGTTTAACTCAAACGGCAAGCGGATTTATTTGTCAGTCAAAGAACAATGGTTTACTTGGGCATCTTGCCTCATTTTATAATCATCATGTTGTGAAAGAAGAATCTTGGGATACGATTGAACGTGATTTGCAACAGCGTATGCCGATTTATCGTGCCAGTTTTGAGCGAGCAGCGCAACAGTATAATCTCAATTGGCATATGCTGGCTGCGATGGGATATCAGGAATCTTATTTAAAACCTGATTCTATTTCACCCACGGGTGTCCGTGGTTTAATGATGCTGACCAATGAAACAGCTAAGGCAATGGGTATTGAAGACCGTGTTGATCCTGAGCAAAGTATTCAGGGTGGAGCAAAATATTACGATTTGCTTTTGACAAAGTATGATTATATTCCAAATCCTGATCGTCACTGGTATGCCTTGGTCGCCTATAATATGGGGCCAGGTGCAGTCGCTGTGATTCAAAAACAACTTCAGCAGCAAGGTGAAGACCCAAATAGCTGGCTGAATATATATGCTTATTTACAGCAGCATCAAATGAGTAATTCACGCTATCGTCAAGCTTTACAGTATGTCACGCGTATTCGTGCTTATTTGGAGCATATTCAGATGCAGCAGCGTATAGAGGTTTAGGAAATAAAAAAAGGAAGTTAAATAACTTCCTTTTTGCATTCAATACACTCAAATTAAGCAGTATGTTGCAGAATTTCTTTATAGAGCGTTTTTTGTTCTTGGCTAGGGCGTGCTGTTTGCAATGCCATAAGTTGAGACATGTCGCCCTGAACTTTTATTTTGCCTGTCATAAATGCTTGCATTGCTGCGGTTAGATCAAACTCAAGGAAAACTTTGCGTAAAGTATCTTCATCTAGGTTTAATGTGGTTTTTGCATTATCCGCAAGCCCTTTTTGAATTTTCCCACCATCAAGAGAAAGCTCAGTATTTCCACTGGTATTATTGACGACAAAATTAATGGCTAAATTCTTTAATGCTGGCGGCAAATTCAAGTCTCCTGCTTGAGCAGTGAGCTGTTCAACTGTAGAAAACCAATCTTCTGATAGAAAAGCAGGCATAGTTATTCCTCTAATTTGTTTATCCTTAGATCTATATGCATTTTTTGCACAAGTCTGTTCTGCCTTGTTATAACATGATCTTATCGAAAAAAGCGGTTTTTTTATAAACTGGTGGGATAAATCACACAGAAATCGTAAGAAAGTATAAAAAAGGCACAACCATATAACATGATTGTGCCCGACATTACGCAGCGATGGAAATGTGATTATTCGGCTGCAAAGCTTAAATTGACGACATCTAATCGTTTTTTCATGTCTTCAGGATCTTTAAGATCAAATTCACGTTGGGAATCGAGTGCCTCAAAATCAAATAGCTCACGGTCAGCCAGTTGTGATGGTGAAACATTCTGTAGAGCACCAAAAATACTATGAAGACGTTTTGGATATTTTTGATCCCATTCGCGTAGCATTTCATTTAACATTGCACGTTGAAGGTTTTCTTGAGAACCACACAAGTTACATGGAATGATTGGAAACTTACGCATCTCGGCATATTTGATGATGTCTTTTTCTTCAACATAAGCCAATGGGCGAATCAAGATATTTTTCTTATCAGAAGAGAGAAGCTTCGGTGGCATCGCCTTTAAGCTACCGCCATGAAACAAGTTTAGGAAGAATGTTGCAATAATATCATCACGATGATGACCTAAAGCGACTTTAGTTGCGCCAATTTCTTGTGCAAAGCCATACAGTGAACCACGGCGTAAACGTGAACAGACCGCACAGTAGGTTTTGCCTTCAGGGGTTAAGCGTTTGGTAATACTGTAGGTGTCTTTTTCAAGAATATAATATGGAATATTATTTTCTTCTAAATAACGTGGTAAAACATCTTCAGGAAAACCGGGTTGTTTTTGGTCAAGGTTGACGGCAACCACATCAAAATTGATGGGTGCAATACGTTTAAACTGCAACAAAATATCAAGCAGAGTATAGCTGTCCTTTCCACCCGAAATACAAACCATCACCTTATCGCCTTCCTCGATCATTTTAAAGTCACGGATGGCATGACCGACTTGACGACGAAGTTTTTTGAGTAGGCGATAATAAGCCGAACTGGTTGGAAGTTCAGGTTTAAAATTAAATCCTTGGTTGGATTCAACTGGAGAGTACATAGACACACAAACTCTTGGAAAAAATATCGCGCAATTTTAGCTGATTCGGGATGGCTTCGCATCTGTGCATACACATTTATTCATATATTTTTTATTGTCATCAAAATGTCCTTGAAGCACTCTAAACTATTTAAATGAGTAGGTTTGCCTTGAAATTGGTGAGTTTTTTGACAATTCACAGTTTTCCACAAAAATTGTGGATAAAATTGTGGATAACTAAGCCCTTGACAGGAGTAATCGTCCGTTGATTAAGGCTTAGAAACACATTGATCATTTTTTAACCTTTTTTTATTATTTAATAATTTCAATGGTTTATTGCTGTCAATAGACCTTGGCTTAAAAAAAATTAAATTTTTTTTTGATTACTCGCCCAACAATTTAACTTGATTTTTTTAACTAAGCTTGTTAAAAAGCACAGCACATACTGTTTTCCTGTTACAATCAAATACAATTGTTTGCACAGAACGCTTACTGGTAAACACAACAATGAAAATACTATACAAAATTGTACTGCTTTCTCTCTCTACGCTAGGAAGTTTGGGTTTAGCTTCTTGGGTACATGCTGGACAAATTTATACTTATCAAGATGGTAATGGAACACCACTTCTTACGAATCGTAAGCAAAGTGGCGCACATTTAACGAAAATTAAAGTCACTTATTATAAAGACAGTAATATCCATAGTTACCATAACTGGGGAGGCTCAGAAGCTTCTGTGCTGCCTAGCTATAGCAAAAATAAAGATGCTTTTGATCAAATTATTCATCAGGCAGCTCAGCAACATGGTTTAGCTGAAGGATTGATTAAAGCAATTATGCATACTGAGTCAGGCTTTAATAGTAATGCACGTTCGCCTGTGGGGGCGCAAGGTTTGATGCAACTTATGCCTGCAACTGCTAGACGCTTTAATGTCAATAATCCTTATGATCCACAACAAAATATTTTTGGTGGTGCAAAGTACCTAAGTTTATTGTTGAAACGTTATAGTGGTAATACGCACTTGGCATTGGCTGCATATAATGCGGGGGAAGGGAATGTTGATAAATATGGTGGAATTCCTCCGTTTAGAGAAACCCAAGATTATGTACGCCGCGTGATGAGTCGTTACAATAATTTATATACCTCTGGAATTCGTCTAGACAGCGCGATTAAAGAAAGCTCAGTTGAACCTGTAACCGCTGCAGCTACAGCAAAAAATAATACCAATAACAGTCAAGCACTGAATATACATAAGTCGGCGGGTCGGCGAATTGTACAATTATCAGATGGTACATTTACAGATATAGCTGTACGCAATTAGTCTTGTTATACAATTCGGAAACATGATTTTTATATGTTGATACGGATTTATTCTTGAATTTTATGATCTCAGGTCGCATATTAGTTACATGATTTATCTGTAAGATAAATCATGTTTTTTTCTATTATAAGAGGATTTTCTCGATGATGCGGATTGGTTTGTTTTTGCTTACCAACCTCGCGGTACTGGTTGTCGCTGGTCTTATTTTGTCCGTATTGGGTGTCGGAAGTTACCACGGTGCAGGTGGACTTAACTTAGGCAACCTACTCGTAATCTGTTTTGTCTTTGGTATGGTTGGTTCTTTGATTTCGCTGTTTATGTCGAAGTGGATGGCTAAGAAAACCACAGGGACTGAATTAATCGATCCAAACGCACCACGTAACCAAGCTGAAGTTTGGTTATTGCAAACGGTTGCAGACCTTGCACAACGTTCAGGGATTCGTATGCCAGAAGTGGGTATTTTCCCATCTTATCAATCGAATGCCTTTGCGACAGGTTGGAATAAAAATGATGCGTTAGTTGCAGTTTCTACAGGTCTGCTTGAGCGCATGAATCAAGATGAATTACGTGCGGTACTTGCTCATGAAATTGGGCACGTTGCCAACGGCGATATGGTGACTTTGTCGTTAATTCAAGGTGTAGTGAACACCTTTGTGATGTTCTTTGCACGTGTGGTTGGTGACTTTATTGACCGTAACGTGTTTGGTCGCCAAGATGATGAAGCTCCTGGTATGGGTTATTTTATCATTACAATGGTCTTGGATATTGTCTTTGGTATTTTGGCATCAGCGATTGTGATGTGGTTTTCGCGTTACCGTGAATACCGTGCAGATGAAGCAGGTGCGCGTTTGGCAGGTAAACAAGCCATGATTTCTGCATTGTTGCGCTTGCAAGCTGAAACTGAAATGCCTGATCAAATGCCAAGAGAAATGAAAGCACTTGCAATTACGGAAGGTAAGGAACAAGGCTTTAGTCTTGCAGCTTTATTTCAAACTCACCCAACTATTGAGCAACGTGTCGCTGCCTTACAGCAGTTGAACTGTTCATAAGAAAAAGAAAGCCTCCAATTTGGAGGCTTTTTTGTTTTAGGCTTGTGGTAAATCAAACCAGATCATTTGACTGTCTTGTTGTGCTTCAATCTGACAGTCTTCAGCAAAGAGTAATGCATCTCCAGCATTGACTAACTGATCACCCATTCTCACCTGACCTGAAATGACATGAATATAATTGAGCTGTCGAGTCGCTTTAACGTCAAGCTGTTGACCTTGATTCAAATAGGCTGCTTTAACTTCAGCATCTTGTCGAATCTTCATTGGCGCATTCTCTGTTCCAACAATTAAATGCCATTGATTCGGCTGTTGTTTCGGGTCTCGCTGAATCTGTTGATAACTAGGTTCTGCATTACGAATATTCGGATGAATCCAGATCTGTAACATATGTACAGCTTCATCGCCCTGATTAATTTCGCTGTGCTGAATCCCTGTTCCTGCACTCATCAGTTGCCATTCACCCGCGGCAATTTGAGTTTGATTTCCCATTGTGTCTTTATGACTAATGGTGCCTTTAAGCACACAGGTCAAAATTTCCATATTATCGTGTGGATGTGTACCAAAGCCTTTATGAGCAGCAATGGTGTCATCATTAATGACGCGTAATACACTGACTCCCATGTACTTTGGATTGTACCAACTTCCAAAAGAAAAGCTGTGATAGGTGTCTAACCAGCCTTCTTTGACATGTCCACGTTCTTCGCTACGATGTAAATAACTTTGCATAATCTGATCTCCACATGACATTTCATGTTGTCTTAGAGATAGTTTAGGTATTTTATAAAATAAGATAAACTAAGGTAAATACAACGAAATATCCTATAAATGCAATAATCTTTGAATTTTCATATCAGAGGCTAATCAACACTTAAGTTATCTGCGGCAACATGAATCTAAAAGCCAATTTTTGGATGGAAGATGAATAAAGTCATTCCTGCAAGCCATATAGATAGTGTAATTCGTTTACTGCATCTCATTATTTTAGTGAGTTTCACAGGTGCTTACTTTACTGGTGATAACTTCGATTTACATCAGCTTCATATGTTGTTTGGTTACTTGTTGGCAATTGCATTGGGTTTGCGGATTGTTTGGCAATTCCTTGCAGCTAAAATGAAAGTCAGTCGACCTTTTGGATGGATCAAGCGTCAGCAAATGAGTTTTAACTTTCTTAAATTGGGTAAACAACAGGCTTTAGGGTCACAGAAATCACTTCAGTATTTAAGCTCAGCATTATTGCATTTGAGCATTTTTTTGATGGTTTTGCTCCTGCCGATGACAGTCATTTTAGGTTATATCACTGAAACAACAGGGCAGCATAATATCAAAGAAATTCATGATTTGTTTGCTAATCTCTTTTTAGGTGTAGTGATTGTGCATCTCGCAGCGATTGTTTTAAACAGTTTGGCGATTCGCCAAATCATTTTTCAAAAAATGTTCTGGATCAATGAGGAAATACAACCAAAAGTATTGCTCTATGCTGCCTTGATTGTGTGTACCGTAATCGTGTTTAGTTTATGGTTTATGTTGACTTAATTTATTTTGAATCAGATCAATAACAGCAAAAATTAAACATCCAATGCTAGCAAGAAACATGTCTTTGTGGGCATCCCAAACATCGCCTTGTTGACCATTGTAATTTTCAGCCGCTTCAGGTGATAAGCCAATCGCAATCCACCACTCAATCAGCTCATACAGCATACTCGATGCCATGATCCATTGAATGACTAAAAAGTTGAGCTGTTTTCTTGAAGCTTGTGGAAAATAAACGTGGAAGATACGTTGAAAAAAAGGAAATAGTAGAAAACCATAACTGAAATGAACCAGACGATCATACATGTTGCGTGACCAATGCATGGATGCATTCAAGTCAAAACCGAATAGGCTTTTAATCCAGTCGTTATAAGGTACATAAGAATACAAATAATGCGCACCCAGAATATGAATGATCAGGAAGCCGATATAGAAACTAAAGCTCAGAAAGTTCAGCGCAAATTTTTTAAAGCAATAACCTAAAACCAGCAGCATGATGATAGTACCTGCTTGATGTAATAGATAAGCAGCATATTCTAAGGGTTGAATGCTCGCTAAGATTAATGTGACAGTTAGGATTGCAACGGTAATCAAATGTTTAAGGGTATATTGTTTTTCGAGCATATTCTTAATTTTTTATTGGTGGTGATTTCGATAAAGGCAAAAAAGCGAAGCCGAAGCTTCGCTTTTTCTAAGCAATCATTTTTAACTTAAAGTTTGTTGATTAATGCTTTAATTTGTTTGGCTTGGTCAGCAGCATTACCTGTATAAGTTGCAGGTGTGAGTTCAGCTAGACGAGCGCGTTCTTCACTTGGAACTTGAGCAAGTTCAGTACCATTGACGAAGTCAACCATCATTTCACGTGTCATGGCTTGACCACGAGTTAATGCTTTTAATTTCTCGTATGGCTTTTCAATGTTGTAACGACGCATTACCGTTTGAATTGGTTCAGCAAGCACTTCTTGAGCGTGGTCAAGATCTTCAAGAATACGGGCAGCATTCAATTCAAGTTTGCCAATACCTTTAGAGCAAGCTTCAAATGCGATTAAGCTTTGTGCAAAACCAACACCCATGTTACGAAGAACCGTTGAGTCAGTCAGGTCGCGCTGCCAGCGAGATACTGGAAGTTTTTCGCCTAAGTGCGCCAATACTGCATTGGCAAGACCCAAGTTACCTTCAGAGTTTTCAAAGTCAATTGGATTCACTTTGTGCGGCATGGTTGAAGAACCTACTTCGCCATCTTTCAATTTTTGTTTGAAGAAGCCAAGAGAGATGTAACCCCATACGTCACGGTTGAAGTCGATCAAAATGGTGTTGAAGCGACGAAGTGCATCGAACAATTCAGCCATGTAGTCATGTGGTTCGATTTGTGTCGTGTACGGGTTGAAGGTTAAACCTAAAGATTCAACAAATGCTTGTGAGTGAGCAGGCCAGTTGATTTCTGGATATGCTGACAAGTGGGCATTGTAGTTACCGACTGCGCCATTGATTTTACCCAACAATTCAACTTGTTTGAATTGTTTGATTTGACGTGCCAAACGGTAGGCCACGTTTGCCATTTCTTTACCCAAAGTGGTTGGGCTTGCAGTTTGACCATGTGTACGAGACAACATTGGTTGTTCTGCATGAGTTTCAGCCAAAGCAACGATTGAATCGATGATTTGCTGCATTGCAGTCACCAATACATCACGACCATTTTTCAACATTAAGGCATGAGACAAGTTGTTGATGTCTTCAGATGTACATGCAAAGTGAATGAATTCACCTGCATTTTTAAGTTCATCGATGTGTGCGATTTTTTCTTTCAAGAAATATTCAACCGCTTTTACATCGTGGTTGGTTGTACGTTCGATTTCTTTAATGCGGTTCGCATCTTCTTCAGAGAAATCAGCAACAATCGCATCTAAAGCTTGATTAGTTGCGGCACTAAAATCTGCAACTTCAATAATTTCAGGGTGTTTTGCAAGTGCTTGCAACCAACGAACTTCAACAGTTACACGCGCATGAATTAAGCCAAACTCAGATAGGTAAGGACGCAAAGCATCACACTTGCTCGCGTAACGTCCGTCTAACGGTGAGAGTGCAGTTAAAGCATTCATAAAGTTTCCTTCAATGTGGTGCAAAACACCTAAAACAAAAAACAGGGTTAAAGTTGACCAAGCTGATATTGCATGTGTGCAAGGGCTTGAATTTCTTGTAAATGCTTACGTTTACCGAATATTAGCTGCAATGAGCTACCACCAAGCTGTCGCCACAGGTGTGCCATTTGCAGTCCTGTAAATAACGAAGCACGGATTCGGTTGGTATGTTGAGAATCTTTGAACGCCTCAGCATTGCCACGAACTAAAATGCGTGGATTGATTTGTCCTGCGGTTTCGACATAGGTCTGTGCAAGATTGGCTAAAATGCTGGGGTGTAAATAATTTTGATCAAAAAAAGACAGTTGCTTTAAAATTTGTTGTTGTGATTTTGAGATTTTCTCAACGAAATTTGGATTTCGATAGACTTTCTTTTCCAATTGCAATAAACCCATGGCATAAGTCATGGGTAGTTTTGCAGTGGCAAGCTTTGGAACTTTACTTTTTGGTGTTGGAGTAAAAGGCTGAGTGATGCTTTGTTCTAAAATTTTTAAACCTAATGATAAATCAGTCAACTGACTAAAAAAATCTAGGGTTTCAGAAGAATTGTTTTCGGCTGGTCTGATGTTCAAACTGGCTTTAATCAATTGTTCAAAATAGAAATTACCACTTTCGCCAATACGATTCAGTCCTGTCATGGCAGTCATATGGGTCAGCTGGGCGGCTTGAAAAACCCCAGCTAACGCCAAAACACGATTCTGACGGACTGTAAAGTGTTGAGGCTGTTGAAAGGGAAGATCAACCATGCCTAAAAATTCCTAAAGAAAAGCAGGTTTAGGGGCGTTGGTATGATGAATCACACCACCACCTAAACAGTGATCATTGATATAAAATACAACACTTTGCCCTGGCGTTACAGCACGCTGTGGCTCATCAAACTCAACACGAACCGCGTCCTGAGTGTTTGTATCATAAAAAATGGTACATGCCTGATCAGGTTGGCGATAACGGGTTTTTGCTGTACAGCGTAAACCTGTTGCGGGAATGTCTTGTTCACCTGCAACCCAGTCAATTTTTTCACTCCACAAAGTCGTGCTTTGCATGAGTGGATGTTCATGACCTTGACCAACAACGAGACGGTTACCTTCAACATCTTTGTGTAGAACAAACCACGCACCTTCATGGGCATCTTTCATACCACCCAAACCAATGCCACCGCGTTGACCCAGTGTATAGTACATTAAGCCGTGATGTTCACCAACTTCTTGACCATTTTCTAGTACAATTTTTCCAGGTTGAGCAGGTAAGTACTGTTTAAGGAAGTCATTAAAACGACGTTCGCCAATAAAACAGATTCCCGTAGAGTCTTTTTTCTTCGCCGTCGCTAAATCGAGTTCCGCAGCAATTTTACGGACTTGTGGTTTTTCAATCTCACCGACTGGGAATAAGGTTTTATTGATTTCACGACCATGCACAGCATGCAGGAAATAGCTTTGATCTTTGTTTTGATCGACACCACGAAGTAGGGGTGCATAAGCTTCGCCTTTGCTGTTGTACTGTGTTGCACCACGGCGGGTGTAGTGCCCTGTTGCAATGAAGTCTGCACCTAAAGTTACAGCATGGTCTATAAACGCACGGAATTTAATTTCTTTATTACAGAGAATATCGGGGTTTGGTGTGCGTCCTGCTGCGTATTCGGCAAGGAAGTGTTCAAAGACACGATCCCAATATTCCATGGCAAAATTTGCGGTATGCAGTTTAATGCCAAGTTTGTCAGCAACGGCTTGGGCATCGGCTAAATCTTCGAGCGCCGTACAGTATTCTGTACCGTCATCTTCTTCCCAGTTCTTCATAAACAGACCTTCAACTTGATAACCTTGTTGAAGAAGTAAAGCAGCAGAAACAGAAGAATCTACACCACCAGACATACCGACGATGACACGTTGTTGCATAAAACTAGGCATCCAAATTTGAAGTTAGATTGGGAGAGAAAGGGTGTTCATGAATCATGGATAAAGGATACTTTTGACCAGTCAGACTGTCTTGAATGGCTTGAATCACCAATGGGCTACGGGCACGTCCAGAGTTCTGTAACTCCTCGAAAGAAAGCCATGTTGCTTGGAGAATACCTGTATCGAGTTGAGCATCGGGATGCTCTTCAACCACATGTGCCAAAAAGCAGAAACGAAAATAGGTTCGGTCTGGGAACATGGGGGGCGTATAGGTGTAAATCCCGAGCAAATGGTCGATTTCAACGTCATGCCCAGTTTCTTCGCGTGTTTCACGAATTGCTGCTTCAATGATCGTTTCACCAGCTTCAACATGCCCAGCAGGTTGATTAAACACAGGATGGGAAAACCCTTCAGAATGTTCTTCAACAAGGAGGAACTTTCCATGTTTTTCAACAACAGTGGCAACCGTGACATGCGCTGTCCAAGCAGTCATAAAAAAGCACCATGATCTAAAAGGTGTATTCTACAAAATTTGCACAGGAATGGCTATGTTGATTTAGTCCTGCTTTATATAGTTGTTGGCTACTTTGACATAATGTCGTGCTGAGTAGGGTAAAAATTCTTTTTCTTTTTCAGTTAATGGGCGAATTTTTTGTACAGGGCTACCCACATATAAATAACCACTTTCTAGGTGTTTACGGGGTGGAACTAAACTTCCTGCACCAATCATTACATCATCTTCAATGATGACATCATCTAAAATAACGCTATTAATCCCAACCAGAACACGGTTGCCAATCGTACAGCCATGTAAAGTTACATGATGCCCAATGGTGACATCTTCACCAATAATCAGTGGCGAACCATTTGGTTTGGCTGCATTTTTATGGCTGACATGTAGCATGTAGTGGTCTTGCACATTACTATTTTTGCCAATTTGAATCGAATTGACATCGCCTCGAATCACAGCAAACGGCCAAACTGAAACATGTTCTGCAAGTTGCACATCGCCAATCACAACAGACATTGGGTCAATATAACAACTGCGATGAATGTCGGGATGATGCTCTAGGTAGGGGCGGATATTTTTCATTGTATTGGGTAGAAATATTTTAAATATGATGGAGTATAAAAGAAAAAAGCATCTATAACGATGTCACAGATGCTTTTGTTAAAACAAAATCTTTAATTAAAATAATTTGCTAAAGAATTGTTTGATATGGTCGATTAAGCGCGAGAAGAAACCCGCTTCATCAACCGCTTTAAGTGCAACAACAGGTTTTTCGGCGATCACTTTACCATCTAGTGTTGCGACCAATTTACCAATCACTTGTCCTTGTTTAAGTGGTGCATTGACTTCAGATGAAATCTGCAAGCTGGTTTTAATATCGCTTGCCTGACCTTTTGGCATTGTGACATTAAAGTCTTCGGCTAAGCCTGCAGGAACTTCATTTTCGTCACCAAACCAAACCCGCACATTTTTTAAGGTTTGATTGGCAGGTTGTACTTTAACGGTTTCATAGTTTGCAAAACCCCAAGCCAATAATTCGCGAGTCTGTGAGGCGCGTTCATTAATGCTTGGTGCACCAAAAATGACGGTAATTAAACGCATTGGCCCACGTTTACTTGAAGTGGTTAAGCAATAACCTGCTTCATCGGTGTGACCTGTTTTTAAACCATCAACACTTGGATCTGTATACAGTAAAGGATTGCGGTTACCTTGTTTGATACCATTGAAAGCAAAGACTTTTTCTGAATAGATTGGGTAGTACTTGGCACTGTCATGAATGATATGTTGTGCAAGCGTTGCCATATCTTTTGCAGTTGAATAATGTCCATCAGAAGGAAGACCAGTGGCATTCATAAAGTGGGTGTTATTCATCCCAATGCGTTTGGCTTCTTGGTTCATCATGTAGGCAAATGTGCCTTCATTCCCCGCAATGTGTTCAGCCATTGCTTTGGATGCATCATTACCTGACTGAATAATAATCCCGCGCAACATGTCAAGCACACTTGCTGTGCCATTCAATGGAACATACATACATGATTCGGTGCTACTGCCACGACACCATGCAGACTCGTTCATGCGAACTTTTTCACCTTCAGTGAGTTGACCCTTGAGAAGCTTTTGCTCAATGATGTAACTGGTCATCATTTTGGTCATTGAGGCTGGTGCCAGCTTCTCATTCTCATTTTTTGCAGCGAGTACCTGACCTGTTTCGTAGTCCATGAGCACATAAGATTTATTATTTAAATCTGGTGGCGAAGATAAGACAGTTGCTGCGTAGGAGAAAGATGGTAAAAGTAGTAAGGCAGCAAAGGCACTTTTTCTGCTCATTCTGGATATTCCAATGGTTGTAGCGGCAAACAAAGTCTAGCATTGTAGGACAAAGCCAAGTTGACTGCTAGAGAACAACTTGGCTTATTTCGATGAGTATTGTAACGAAATTAAGAATCTTTATTTAAGGTTGAAATTTCACTACAGATATCTTTATTTTGCTGCTCGCCTGCTTTTTTGGCATCATTTTGAGCTTCAATAATATACTTTTGGAAGTCTTTTTGTTGAGCACGTTGCTCTAATGCTTGTACGGGATCTTTTTCGTCTGGCAGGTTTTCTTTGGCAAGTGTTGCGAATCCTTCTTTGAAGCCTACTTCTTTGTCGTAACCATAGCTTGTGCAGAGCTGTGATAATACATAAATTGCAGCGAGTTCTTCAGGGGTTGTTTGATTGTGTTCAGGGGTCACTTCAATATTTTCTGCGGGTGCTTCAGCATAAGCCAATGAAATACCTAGGCTTGAACAGCTCAATACAGCAATCATAAATTTATGGGCAATTGACTTGATCATGGGCTACATATTATTCCTAAGACAGTACGGCAAGATTACCTGTTTTTCATGAAAATAGCAGCAGAAAAACTGTATTAAAGCTGTATTTTTGTACAGTATTTTTTAAAATAAAACAAAATGTTAGCTAGATAAAAGTCATTAAATCATAGGGGCTTAGGGTGCGTTTAAGACTTCGTCACATGCGGCCTTTAATTCAGCAGGACTCATTTCCTGACTATTGCTCTTACTTTCAGCAAGAAGCGATTGATATTCATGGTCTTGGCTTAAATTTTGTTTAAATTTTTCCTGAGAAAGGCTGTGTTGATTTTGCTCAATAAGACGTTGCATGTTCTGTTGAAATTTGGGGTTATGACCAATTACCTGATGGCATAGCTCAGACAGAACTTGTAATGATGCAATATCTTCTTTGGCAAGACTGTCTTGCTCATCAGTGCTTAACTCTGAACTTGCCGATGCAGGCAAGATGATGCCAAGGAGTAGGCTGGCACAAACAAAACGTTTTGCAAAAGACATGATATTGCTCACAAAGTTTTAGTGGATTCAATGCCGCCAATATATATACTTCTAAAACTTAATCAGCAAGTAGTTTTTTTCTAAGAGTTTTTTTGTGAATATTTTAATTGCCAATGATGATGGTGTTTTTGCACCAGGAATACAAGCTTTAGCTAAGGCTTTGAAACCTTTAGGGCGTGTTGTTGTGGTTGCCCCAGAATCGGAGCGGAGTGGCTTTTCTAGTGCGCTCACTTTAGATCGTCCCTTGCGCCCAGTAGAAATTATGCCTGATGTTTGGGCTGTCAATGGAACACCTGCGGACTGTGTTTACTTATCTGTGAATGGCTTATTCGATTTTGAATTTGATTTGGTAGTGAGTGGAATTAATAGTGGCGCAAATTTAGGCGATGATGTGCTGTACTCAGGTACCGTAGGTGCTGCTTTTGAAGGACGCTTAACTGCACATCCTGCGATCGCCGTATCCTTAGCAGGGACACATGTTCGCAATTATCAGTCACCTGATGATTATCGGGTTGCTGCGCAGTGGGTGCATGATTTTATTGCTCAAGGTTTACCTCAACTGCCTGAACGCCATATTTTAAATATTAATATTCCTGATGTTGCTGAATTAAAGGGAGCATTGGTGACTTATCAGGGACGACGTTATCAGTCTAAACCAATTACAAGTCATGTCGATCCACGGGGTCGTCAAGTTTACTGGATCGGATTGTCTGGGGAGGCTGTTGCTGAGCCTGCGAAAACAGCAGATCATTTACAGTCGGACTTTTATGCGATTAATCATGATTATGTCAGTATTACTCCGATTCAAATGGATGCAACCAATTATCAGGTTTTACAGCATTTACACGAACAACTAGTTGCAAGTGAAGATGATTCTTTGTGATGCTGTGTAGCGACTTTGTGACAAATCGGGTGAATTCGGTGTGTCACAACAAAATTTTGTTAATCTTAGTTGATCAATGGGACGTTTTATCGAATTAGAGAGGAAAGTTGATGCGGGTGTTGCAACAGCATCTTGTGAATAAACAAGTACAAATCACATGGTTAAAGCCATTATTCTTATCTGTCGCGGCGTTGACAGCGGTTGCACTTACAGGATGTGCATCTAAGCCACAAGTCCAGACTACCCATTACGCACATGCTCCAAATAACTATACAGTGCGTTCAGGAGATACCTTGAGTGGTATCGCAGCACGTTATGGGCTAGATTATCTTGCAGTTGCCCGTTTAAATAATATTCCATCTCCATATACAATTTATGTGAATCAATCTCTTAAGTTAAAGTCAACAGGATCTCGTCAAAATTCAACACCACCAATCGTGGTGAATAATCAGAAACAACAACAGAAGACAGCAGATCAAA
Organism: Acinetobacter brisouii; assembly: GCF_008993995.1. GTDB lineage: Bacteria > Pseudomonadota > Gammaproteobacteria > Pseudomonadales > Moraxellaceae > Acinetobacter > Acinetobacter brisouii_A. The sequence continues at coordinate 24,698 of NZ_BKNN01000014.1, read as the reverse complement.
TACAACGTCGTAACTTGCCAAGCCCAAATCCTAAACCATCTGTAAACCGTGTACAGCCAGTTACACCACCAATCACTGAACCTGCTCAAAATGGTTTACAGTGGTTGCGTCCTTCAAATGGACCTGTAATTCAAAACTATAGTCTTGCCAATAATATAAAAGGCGTACGTTTTGGTGGTGAGCAAGGTGATCCAATTTTTGCAACCGCCGCAGGACAAGTGGTGTATGCAGATGATGGTTTAAAAGAGTTTGGTAATCTGATCTTGATTCGACATAGCAATGGTTATATCAGCGCTTATGCACATAACAGTAAAATGCTGGTCAAAAGTGGTCAGGCTGTTTCAGCAGGACAAAAAATTGCAGAAATGGGGTCAACAGGGGCTAATCGGGTCATGTTAGAGTTCCAAATCCGTTCAGATGGAAAACCAATCGACCCAATGTTGTTACTTGCAAAAAAATCATAGCAACTAATGCAAAAGTTGAATTCTCATCGGGTATTCAGGCGTATTATGATTAGATCACGCTTTTTTATACCGAGGGAAGGTAATGTTAGATCAACTTCGAGCAATGGGAGTATTTGCTTGTGTTGTCAAACAGAACTCTTTTAGTGGTGCTGCCCGTGAGTTGGGAATTACTACGAGTGCTGTCAGTCAGCAAATTCGCTCTTTAGAACAGGAGATGGATGCGACCCTGCTATACCGTTCAACTCGAAAAATTAGCTTGACCGAAGAAGGTCAAGTTTTTTATCAAAGTTGTAAGGAAATGCTCGCGGCTGCCGAACGTGGAAAAATTCGTATGAATGAACTGCGTGATGATCTTATTGGTGAACTTCGTATTGCAACAACACCTGAGTTGGCGGCAAATCATATTATTCCTGCGCTTTCGCAGTGGTTGTTTGCACATCGTGGTTTGAGTGTAAAGTTCGAGGCAGATACACAGTTTATTGATTTAAAAGAAAATCATATTGATATCGCATTACGCATGGCAGCTAAAGTTGAGGATACGACACTAGATACCATTCCTTTGGCGCGTGTTGAACAAGTTTTAGTGGCTTCGGCGGCTTATTTGAACCAGACAGCACCCATCAATACACCTGAAGACTTGAAGCAGCATTGTGTTTTGCCTGTACACACCATGCAAAATTGGCATCGTTTCTCTTTTCAGCATTGTTTATCAGAACAACGTGTCGACTTGGAAATGAAATCCCGCATTAGTACCAATAATATTTTTGTGGTGAAAGCTTTATGTCAAAATGGTTTGGGCTTGGCGCGGGTTTTGTATTTGGATGTACAAAAAGAATTAATGAATGGTGAACTGATTGAAGTTCTGCCTGACTGGAAATTACCAAGCTATACTTTGTATGCGGTAGCTGCGCCAATTGAGCAGCGCTCTGTGAAAACCCAACGTTGTATTGAAGCATTAAAAACTTATTTTAGTCAGATTCCGGGTGGACGTTTATTTAAGGCAGCATCTTGAAATAAACAGAGTCATCTCTAGAAATAAAAAAGCGATTTCAATAGATCGCTTTTTTATGCCTGAAAAAACTTAGTTTTTCAAAAAGTCTTGAATGAGGGGAATAAGGCGTTGAATTAAATCATCTGCTTGTTCTTGGGTCATATTAAGTGCAGGCAGTAAACGAACTACATGGCCCGCAGTGACATTTAGGATTAACTGTTTTTGTTCGCGTGCGATATTGACCAATTCACCACATGCTTTAGGTAATTCAATCCCAATCATCATGCCAAAACCACGCACAGTGACATTCAACTCACTCAATTGGCTGCGAAGTTGATCGACGATGTACTGACCAATTTTACCTGCATTTTCAACAATGTTTTCTTTTTGAATGGTATCAATCACTGTATAAACAACACGTGAACCCAGTGCTGTACCACCATAAGTTGAACCGTGGTTACCTGCTTGCAATACACCAACAGCACGCCCTTGTGTCATCACTGCGCCAATTGGGAAACCATTACCCAAACCTTTTGCAGTTGTTAACACATCAGGAATAATATTGGTATGTTGGTACGCGAAGAATTTACCAGTACGACCGTTACCTGTTTGCACTTCATCTAGCATCATCAACCATTGGTGTTGGTTACAAAGCTGACGGATTTCTTCAAGGTAGCTAAAGCCTTGAGGTGCAGTATTTACACCACCTTCACCTTGGATTGGCTCAACCAGTACCGCCACGATGTCTGGATGAATCAGTGCGAGCTCTTCGATGGCTTCGATATCGCCAAAAGGCACACGTAAGAAACCTTCAACGAGTGGTGCAAAACCATCTTGAACTTTGGCATTGCCTGTTGCAGACAGTGTCGCTAGTGTACGACCGTGGAAAGAGTGTTCAGCAACAATGATTTTAGGCATTTTAACGCCTTGCTGATGTCCATATTTACGGGCAATTTTGATTGCGCCTTCGTTAGACTCAGCACCACTGTTTGAGAAGAAAATTTCTTCCATACCTGAAACTTCTGCCAACTTCTGAGCAGCAGCCGTTTGCCAAGGAATTTCAAACAGATTGCTGGTGTGAATCAGCGTTTGGGCTTGTTCTGCAATCGCTTGTGCAATCACTGGGTGTGCATGACCTAAGCCGCAAACAGCAATACCCGTCAATGCATCGAGGTAAGCTGTACCATCTTCAGTATATAAATACGAACCTTGTCCTCGGACGAAACTGATCGGTTGGCGACCATAAGTTGCCATAAGATGAGAAGGCTGATCAGTTTGTACCGGAGCAAGGGTAATATTACTCATGATAATCTCGTATTGGTTCTTAGGATAAAAAGAGGGTTTATATAAGCAAAATCTGCAACGGTTGAAAAGTCATAATAAGAGAAAAACAGAAAAATTCTCGACATCGCCACCTTATGACGAAGTTTTAGGTATAATACCGCCTAGAATAGTTGAGGATTTATCTATGACTGAACAAGCACGCGATACAGAAGCGTTAATTCGTGATCAAATTGCTAAACATGCTGTACTTCTATACATGAAAGGCACACCACAATTTCCACAATGTGGTTTTTCTGCACGTGCAGTAGAAGCTCTCAGTCAAATTGGTCGTCCATTTGCTTATGTTAATATTTTGGAAAACCAAGATATTCGCGCGACTTTACCAAAAATTGCCAACTGGCCAACGTTCCCACAACTTTGGATTAATGGTGAATTAATCGGTGGTAGCGACATCATGCTAGATATGTTCCAAAAAGGTGAATTGCAACCTTTAGTTGAACAATACAGCCCAGCACCAGAAGCTTAATCTGTTGCCGATGTGAGAAGCGCCGTAAATGGCGCTTTTTTATTGTGAAAAAATTGATTTCATTCATAATTTTTTTATTTTTTCTTTAAAAATAACAGCAATAGAGATGAATGATGAAAGAAGTCTACACCGTATTATTTTGAGAATGTATATGAAAATAAGTTTTATCGGTTCTGGTCGAGTCGCAACACATTTGGCAACTGCTTTACATCAGTTGGGGCACCAGATTCAGCACATTTATAGCCCGAATTTAACCCATGCTCAGCAGCTTGCGACTCAAGTTAAAGCACATGCTGTCAGTGATTTATTGCAGATAGAGATTGAAATTGATTTGCTGATTATTGCGGTTAAAGATCAGGCGATTGCACAAGTGGCGGAGCAACTACCTGAGCAGCTTGCCAATGTATTGCTTGTACATACTTCTGGCAGTACAGATCTCAATGTCTTACAGAAATTTCATGAGCGTTGTGGCGTATTGTATCCATTACAGACATTTAGTTTTGAAAAATCAGTGGATTGGTCACAAGTTCCATTGCTGATTGAAACGCATCAATCTCAGGACTTGTATAGCCTACAAGATTTGGCTCAACAATTAAGCCAGCGAGTATATGTTTATTCGTCTGCTCAGCGTTTGAGTTTACATTTGGCAGCGGTATTTGCCTGTAATTTTAGCAATTATTGTTATGACATGGCGAAACAGGTGGTGGATGGTGCATCGGTTGATTTTAGTTTGCTATATCCACTGATTTTGGAAACTGCACAAAAGGCAACACTATTTAACCCCAAAGATGTACAAACAGGGCCAGCACTACGTCAAGATCAACAAATTTTACAAATGCACCAAGAATTATTACAAAAACAGCAACACGGTGATTTGGTAGAAATTTATCAAAAAATGAGCAATGCGATACAGCATCGACACCATAAAATCTAAATATCGTAGTTTTGCAGGCGCTAGAGTCTGCTTCAAAATTACTTTAGCATTGAGAATGAGAATTAAAATAACAGAGGTAAAAGTGGTAAAAAATTTCCATGATCCACAGGTTGTGGCAAGTTATGATCAGCATATTGTGAAATTAATTCCAGGTTATACCCTGATCCATGCTCAGATAGCAGCAATTTTGCAACATTACTTGCCTGAAAATGCCCGTGTTCTGATCATTGGATGTGGTACTGGTTATGAACTTTGTTATTTAACACAGCAACATCCGACATGGAGTTTTACCGCTCTCGATTTGTCTAAAACGATGCTCGAGGCGGCACAAAAGCATCTGTCAAAAAACAATCAAATTGAATGGATACAAGGAGATATACATGAATTGAGTTCACGGCAACCGTATGATGCCGTGCTCAGTATTTTAGTTACACATTTTATTGCAACCTCAGAAAAATTGGATTTTTTCCAGTCGATTGCTCAACATTTAACTGCAACAGGTGTATTCATCAACGTTGATATTACGCAGCCTGAGCACATAGATGATTTGGCAATTTTACAATCAGTGTGTCAGTACACGGGTTTAACTGCTGCGCAAAGTCAAATCATGTGTCAGCGTTTACAACAAGATTTTTATTTGGTAAATCCACAACAAAATATTGCATGGTTACAGCAAGCAGGTTTTGCACAGGTAAAAAGCTTCTGGCAGATGTTGCAGTATCAAGGATTGATGGCATTTCCAAATCAGATAGGGTAAAGCATATGTTTAAGTTTTTACAGCGCCGTAAACACCGAAAATATATTGAAAATTTATTTTCAACGGAAAATTTCCCTGTTGCAGTAACGTGGGGAAGTCGAGGAAGCCCATATTTGTGGGAGGCGATGAAGCAGGAGTTTTTAAAGTATCCACTCACCCAGTCACCACTCGAGTTTGAGCGAAAATTAGCAGAAGTTTTTTATCGTTTAACCTTACATCGTTTAACAGATAATGCTTTGTTTTATTGTGAAGCCTTTGCACATGGCGGCATGTCAAGTGGGATGATTTCAACTGAACACTGGCGTATGCAGCTTATTGAAGTATTAAAAGGGCGTTTTTCAAGATTAAGTTAAGCGGCATATTGTCAGTGTGACAGCATGCCGCTATTTTATTGGCTTATTTGATTTTTTTGAAAATAAAATCATTAATTTTGTGGCCAGATTCTAAACCACGGCGTTCGAATTTCGTCAAAGGACGCCATTCTGGTCGAGGATAGCTGTTACCTTTTCCTGCCAAGTTTTCTAAGTTTTCACGCTGATCCAAAACATCTAACATCCACTCAGCATAGGGTTCCCAGTCAGTTGCTGCATGGAATGTACCACCAAGCTCAAGTTTCTGTTCAACCAGTGCCATACGTTCATCAACCACGAAACGGCGTTTGAAGTGGCGTTTTTTCTGCCACGGGTCTGGAAAATACAGTTGTACGCAGTTAATACTCGCATCTGGCATTTCACGTAACACCTGAATCGCATCTGCATCCAAGACTTTTAAGTTGTCTAAACCTACCTCGCCCGCTTCATAAACACACTGTGCAATACCTGGAATATGCACTTCGATACCGACATAGTTGCGTTCAGGGTTGGCTTGTGCCATCAGCACTAAAGAACGTCCCATACCAAAGCCAATTTCAACAGTTAGCGGACGTTCAGGATGAGCAAAATATTGGCGTAAATCACCGACTGGATATTCCAAAATAAAGTCACGATGTTGTTCCAGCGCGGTACGTTGTGACGTATTTAGCGGAGATGAGCGGCGCATAAATGTCACAATTTCACGGTGCTCGTGCAAATTGTCTAAGTCAACAATTTGTGGTTCAAGTTGATCGTTGCTCATAAGCTTGGAATTCGGTTTGCTAAAAAAGCGATATTTTAAATCGCGATTTAAGCAAGTCAAATAAATCTCTACAGAATTCGGCAAGAAATCATCAATTACTGATAGAACGCTTCAGTTGCGGTTTACAGTTGATGTACTTTTCAGGGCTTGCAACTTGTTGAACAGCGTTTTAAAACAGAAGGGTAATTTTAAAATAACTTAAAACAAGGACTCAAGATTATTTATGAAGCTGTATTATTCCCCCGGTGCATGTTCACTTGCAGCCCACATTATTTTAAATGAAATAAATGTTGATTTTGATCTCGAAAAAGTCAATTTAAAAACCCATACCACCGCAAAAGGTGCAGATTATTATCAAATCAATCCGAAAGGTTACGTTCCTGCATTGGAAATCAATCCTGGCTTGATTTTGACTGAGAATGTGGCAATTTTACCTTTTTTGGCGCAGCATGATCCGCATCAGGATTTGATCCCACCATCGGGTTTGGGGCGAGCTAAAGTTTTGGAATGGCTGGGCTATCTGAACTCTGAGCTACACGATGCTTATGCGGTGTTTTTTGGCAAGCCATTGACTGAAGATGAAAAAACCAAAGCATATCAAGAGATAGATCGTTTATTAACCTACATTGATCAAACAATTGCAAACTCAGAAACGGAGTACTTGGTGGGCGATAACTTTGGCCCAGCCGATGCTTATTTATTTGTGATTACCAATTGGTCAGCAGTCATTCAGCATGATCTAGGTGACTATAAACATATTATTGCACTACGTAATAAAGTAGCTGAACGCCAATCTGTTCAAATTGCAATGCGAGATGAAGGTTTAATTTCCTGATGGGCAATTGATAAAAAAGGATTCTTTGGAATCCTTTTTTATTGGGTCACTTTGATGAGTTTAATAATTTTTACTTGGCAGCATCTACCATTGCAGTAATTTATAAAGATCGTTGGAAAGTTGAACTATTTTTCAAAGCTTACTTCGGATTATTCAGGTGAATCTATTTGAAAGAAAGCTTTTGAGATTATTGTGTATGACGAATAAAAATCGGCAAAAACAAGAAGAGCCTCAGTTGAGGCTCTTCTTATGATATGTGTGGGTCAGCAGTGGAGCAATTGCTCCTTTGCTCTATACAAGTGCGGCTTTAATCTTTTCTGCTAAACCTTTGATTTTCTCTTGATCCCCTATTTCGGCTGCATGGCGACCCAGTTTATGTACTGAACTTGGAATCAAATGAAAGTGAATATGCGGTACAGTTTGACCTGCGGCTTCACCTGAAAGTTGCATAAGGACAATGCCTTGAGCATCAAGTGCTTTTTCAATAGCACGTGCAACTTTTTGTACGATCTGAATGGTATAGGCTGCATCTTCAGCAGTTAAGTCCAGTAAAGTCACCGCTTGTGCTTTTGGAATGACTAAAGTATGACCATCGGCTTGAGGCATAATGTCCATAAATGCAAGTACGCGTTCATCTTCATAGACTTTAATGGCTGGGATTTCACTGCGTAAAATTTTTGCAAAAATATTTTGGTCATTGTATGCCATAACGGATTTCCTTGATTGGCTGAATTTATTTACAGCTTAATTCTTTCTGACGAGCTTTGATTTGGTCAAGTTTTTGTTGCTCTTTTTCAGAAAATTTTGGTTTAGTGGTATGACAGTTGTCATTGCCATACTGCGCTTTGGCTTCAGGGTCACTAAAACAATAGCCTTTAGATGCATAAATTAAATTATAGTCATCTTTAAGTTTTTGACATTCTTGCTCAGAGGCAGCGAGCGCATTGATGCTGATCAATCCTGCAAACCCTGCAATCAGCGCAACTGAAAACTTCTTCATGAGCGATTCCTTATTTGTAACGATATGTGTGGATACACATTATATGGATACAGTCGCGTTGAATTGCAATGTCTAAAGATTACTTAATTGTAATCTTGCTCCATGATTCATACATTTTTGCGACAGTTGAAAAGTCGCTGTCAGCATCAACAAGGGCATTTGCAGCCTGAATCAGATTTTGAGAGAGACCAATGACAGGTGCTGCAAGTTTTGCTTCACGTACAAGGTCTAGCGCAATACCAGTATCTTTTGCCAGTAAAGGTAAAGCAAAGGTCAGTGGGAAACTGCGGTTAAAAATCCGATTTGGTAAAATGCTGCTAGTCACGGTACTTTGACCACTTGAGGCATTAATACATTCAAAGGCTTCTGTAAGATTGACACCGTGAGCTTTCAGCGTTGTTGCACCTTCACAAGCTGCGCATAGATGTACCGCCATTAACATATTGTTGACCGCTTTAACTGCAAAGCCAGCACCAGATTCTCCAACGTGCTTAATCAATTTTCCTACAGCTTGCATAGCAGGTAAGGCACGTTCAAATGCTGCCGTATCGCCACCCACCATTACGGTTAAAGTGGCATTTTCAGCACCAATGGTTTGTCCACTGACAGGTGCATCTAAATAATCCACACCTTGTGCTTTTAAGCGTTCAGCCAGTTTTTGTGCGCTAGCGGGAACGCCACTCGTGCAGTCCACCCAGATTGCACCTGATTTGATGGTTACAGTTGCAATCAGATCTTCAACATCTTGGCTGGTTGGTAAACAAGAAAAAATGATGTCTGCTTGTACAGCCTGTTCTAAAGAAACGGCTTGTGTTGCATATTCTTGGGCATGTTGTTTGGCTTTTTCTTCTGTACGATTCCAAACGAAAACCTGCTCAAAGTGTTTCGGTAAATGTGCTGCCATACGGTAGCCCATAGCACCTAAACCAAGAAATGCAACAGAGGAGATGGTCATAATAAATCCTTGATAATATGGATGGGAGCTTTAAAGCAAGCACTATGCCAATATTAGTTGACTTTAAAATAGAGATTGACCTGTATTGGTATAACGAATTTTTGTCTGATCGGCAATGTAAACAAAGGCTATACTTTTGAACAAGTGATGGAATTCTATTCAAAGGCTGAGCATCGAGGTTGAATTATCATACCTGCCGACTTAACAATAGCTCAAAAAATGCATACAAATCGCCCTAACATGAAATATTTTACCTTGACCGACTGGCTATAAGACGCTCAAAATGTTGGCAGTTTTGATTCAATGCATAGCGTTATATAAGAGTAGAACTCAATGAGCCAGCACGACGATACCCAATACCAACTTGATACTTTAGCCATTCGTACAGGTCACACACGCAGTTTTGAAGGTGAACACAGTGAACCGATTTTTCTGACTTCATCTTTTGTATATGCCAATGCTGCTGAAGCTGCTGCAAAATTTTCTGGAAAAGAGCCAGGTAATATCTACTCACGTTTTACTAATCCAACAGTTGCCATGTTTGAAAAACGTTTGGCAGCTTTAGATGGTGCAGAACGTGCAGTCGCAACAGGTTCAGGTATGGGAGCAATCTTGGCGATTGCGATGGCGTACTTAAAAGCAGGCGATCATGTCATTTGCTCGCGTGCTGTATTTGGTTCTACCGTCAGCTTGTTTGAAAAATATATTGGTAAATTTGGCGTTGCTGTCGATTTTGTGGATTTGACCAATTTGCAAGCATGGCAAGATGCGATTCGTCCAGAAACTAAATTATTCTTTGTTGAATCTCCATCAAATCCGTTGGCTGAAATTGCAGATATTCAGGTATTGTCTGATTTGGCACATGCACATGGTGCTTTGTTAGCCATTGATAACAGCTTCTGTACACCAGCATTGCAACAGCCAATTAAATTTGGTGCTGACCTTGTGATTTACTCGGCAACCAAATATATCGATGGTCAGGGACGTGCCTTAGGTGGTGCTGTAGTCGGTAGCCATCAATTGCTTGAAGAAGTTTTTGGTGTGGTGCGTACACTTGGTCCATCAATGAGCCCATTCAACGCTTGGGTGTTCTTAAAAGGTCTAGAAACTTTACGTTTGCGTATGAAAGCTCACTGTGAAGGTGCGCAAAAATTGGCGGAATGGCTGAATCAGCATGACAAAGTTGAAAAAGTTTACTACGCGGGTTTACCTGAACATGTCGGACATGAGTTGGCTGCCAAACAGCAATCAGGTTTTGGTGGTATTGTGTCATTTGAAGTGAAAGGTGGTCGTGAGGCTGCGTGGAAAGTGATTGATAGCACGCAATTCATTTCAATTACAGGTAACCTAGGTGATGCAAAATCAACCATTACCCATCCAGCAACCACTACACATGGTAAATTGTCCGATGCAGCGAAAGCAGCAGCAGGCATTCGTGAAGGTCTAATTCGTGTATCGGTTGGTTTGGAAGATATTCATGATATTATTGCCGACCTTTCTCGTGGTCTTGATCTGATTTAATTTGGGAGTCAACAGATGAATATTAATATGCTGATGCAGCAAGCCCAGCGCATGCAAAAAGATATGGAAAGCAATATTAAAAAAGCCAAAGAAGAGCTAGCGCAAACTGAAGTGCATGCTGAAGCGGGTGGTGGTCTTGTGAAAGTGACCATGACTTGCCGTCATGTGGTTAAACGTATTGAAATCAATCCAGAGTTGTTACAAGACGATGCGGATATGATTGAAGACTTGATTGCAGCAGCAATGAACGATGCAGCACGTCAAGCAGAAGCAATTTCAGAAGACAAAATGAAAGCTGCAAATGCAGGTACAGGCTTGCCACCAGGCTTATCTGGTTTGTTCTAAGGTCATTATTCGGTGTTTAGTCCTCGTTTTGAACAACTTGTTCAGGCATTACGCACCTTGCCAAGCGTTGGGCCGAAGTCGGCTCAGCGCATGGCGTTGCATCTTGTCATGAAAAACCGTGAAGGTGCGTTTCAACTTGCCCATGCCTTGCATGAAGCAGCGACCCACATTCAAAGTTGTCGGGTCTGTCACTCATTAAGTGAAGATGAAGTCTGTGAAATTTGTACTTCGCCACGCCGTGATGACAGCGTACTTTGTGTGGTGGAATCTCCTGCTGATGTAATGGCGATTGAACAAAGCGCGGGTTTTCAAGGTAAATACTATGTTTTAGGTGGGCATTTATCACCACTTGATGGCATTGGGCCTGAGGAAATTGGCATTCCAGCTTTGATAGAACGGCTAAAACAAGGGCAAGTCCAAGAAGTCATTCTAGCGACCAATGCAACCATTGAAGGTCAGGCAACCGCCCATTATATTTTGGAAGCGAGCAAAAATTTAACTGTAAAAATGACCCGAATTGCCCAAGGTGTGCCACAAGGCGGTGAATTGGAATATGTCGATAGTCATACTCTCAGCCAAGCGCTCCATCATCGCATGCAGTTGAAATAATCTGAATGACCATTCAAGCATATGGGTTCTGAGTGGTTTTTTTATGTGTAAGTTTAATTTTAACGATCTGAAATAAATAAAAAATATAAAAATTCAAGAAAATCCCTTTCTTTGTACAGTTAAACATATAACAATACCTATCAAGTTTTTAAATTGTTGACAATTATCGCAATCGACAGATTTCTTGTTCATCGGGTAAGATAACTGAAAATTAGTGTTAATTTTCTCCCCTTTAGGTTGCGTATAGAGCATTTTGCAAGAATATGTATCATTTTATTCAGGATCAACCAGAACTTGACATGGTCTTGGCTGCCATGGACAACAGTGCCGTTTATGCACTCGATAGTGAATTTATCAAGGTTGATACGTTGTGGCCAAAACTTGGCGTTTTTCAAATTAATGTTTCAGAGCAAACCTATTTGCTCGATGGCGTAAATTTAGATTTAGACCCATTTTGGAAAAAACTTGCCACTGCTCAGCAAAATATCTTTCATGCTTGCGGTGAGGATATTGATTTAATTTATCATTATGCTCAGACTCGCCAACTCAATAATGTTTTTGATACTCAAATTGCCATGTCTTTTTTAGGGCATGGTCTGCAAGTTAGCTATCAAAATAGCTTAAAGCAGATTATGGATATTGAGATTGAAAAAGATCAAACTCGTTCGGATTGGTTGGCTCGACCTTTATCTGACAAACAATTGTGCTATGCAGCAAACGATGTGATTTATTTAAATCAATTGGCTGACAAGCTAAAGCAACAGCTTCAAGCAAAAGGATTGCTCGCATTTGTGCTTGAAGATTGTCAACATCTCACCGAAGAGATTGCACAGCAAACCCCGACAGAACTTTTATATATGGATGTCGGTAATTATCGACATTCACGTCGTCAATTGATGCAGTTACAGCAACTCAGTATTTGGCGGGAACAGTTTGCAAAAAGTCTCAATATTCCACGAAGCTTTTTGCTGAAAAATGCAACGATGATTGACTTGGTTGAGAAAAATCCACGTAATCATTTTCAGCTCTCTAACATTAAAAATATTCGCCCGAATGTCATTCGTGAATATGGCAAGCTGATTTTAGATTTGTTGAAGTATTTGCCCGAAAAAGAATTTTGGCCTGCTTGTATCCCTCGCCCTGTTAAACATGTATCAAAAGATGTTGCCGAACAAGTGGATTTGATTATTGATCGTGTTGTTGCTGAAACAGGTATTCCACATGCGGTGTTAATGCGTAAAAAATGGTTGAATGAAATTTATCAATATAGTGTTTTACCGAAAAAAAATTATAAATTATCAAATTATTTAATGGGTTGGCGTTATGAAATACTCACGCAGCCATTGCTTGAGATTTTGCAGCAAGATCAGGAAAATCTTGCAGAACAGATGAAAGTTCGCCAATAATCTGTAATTCCTATACAATATTTCCTGACTCATACGTCAATGATGTTTGATGTGTATGGTCAGGATTTTTTTATATTATTATTTTTGTATGATAAGAGTGCTGGGTTATGGTTGTGCATTGTGATATTTATCGCTCAAGCAAGAAAGATGAAATGTATTTGTATGTTGCGCGTCAAAACGCAGAACAAGCGCATGAAGATCCCTTCGCTGATGTGCCAGAAATGTTGCGTACAGCATTTGGACGTGCCACATTTGTCATGCATTTAGAGCTGAGTGAAACGCGTAAGTTGGCACGTGCCAATGTCTTACATGTGATGGATTCGCTACAGACGAAAGGTTTCTTTATTCAAGTTCCGCCTGAAGGTCTGATTAATCCAAATGCAGTTGCACCTGAAGGTTTGCGAGGAGCTTAAGCATGGACAATCTATTGCATCAACTGACAGCATTACTCGATGTAGTTCCTGAAAATATAATTGCAGTGAGTGTTTATGTGGTGGGTGCAATTTTAGTTCTGCTGTGTTGGTATTCAATGACCAAGCCTTATCCACAATTCTGTGCAATTTCAACATGGATTGCATTTGCCTTTTTGGTGACGCCTAATATTTCCGATGGTAATAATGCAGCAATTGCTCCCGCTGTCTTTGGGTTGTTATTTGGCATATTGACGCATGAGCATAATCTGATTTGGGTAAATTTGGCTAACATCTTATTTGTTATTGGTTTAGGTGGCGTTGTTGGCTTTTTCTGGTTGAAGTTCTTACAACATAAGCCAAAGCCAGCTAAAAAAACCACTCCTCTTTAACATTACAGGGATTGTTTATGGTGGACAAAGCAGCAGTAAAGTTTCAAGGCACATCGCAATATATTGCAACTGAAGGACTTAAACTGGCAGTCAATGCTGCGTGCACTTTAGAAAAACCATTACTTGTCAAAGGCGAACCAGGTACAGGCAAAACCTTGCTTGCAGAACAAGTGGCTGCAAGTATGGGCTTAAAGCTGATCACTTGGCATATTAAGTCGACCACCAAAGCGCAACAGGGCTTATATGAATACGATGCGGTGTCGCGTTTGCGAGATAGCCAGTTAGGTGATGGTCGTGTCTATGATATTCAAAACTATATTAAGCCAGGAAAGTTGTGGGAAGCGTTTACCAGCCCTGAGCGCTGTGTTTTATTGATTGATGAGATCGACAAAGCAGACATCGAGTTTCCAAATGACTTGCTGCATGAATTAGACAAAATGTCATTTTATGTCTATGAAACCAATCAAACCATTCATGCGAAACAGCGTCCAATCGTCATTATTACCTCAAATAATGAAAAAGAACTACCGAATGCCTTTTTGCGTCGTTGTTTTTTTCATTACATTGACTTTCCTGATGTTGAAACCATGCGACAAATTGTCGATGTGCATTTCCCACAAATTTCTCAGCAGGTTCTCAGCCAAGCATTGGACGTTTTCTATCAACTTCGAGAAATTCCAAATCTTAAAAAAGCACCTTCAACATCTGAACTGATTGATTGGTTGGCGCTGATTTTGGCTGAAGACTTACCCGAAATTCACCTTGAGTCTAATCAATTGCCTCCTTTGTACGGGGCACTTCTTAAAAATGAACAGGACGTGCAGCTTTTACAACGTCTTGCTTTAATGACACGACGTTAAAAGAGTAAAGTCATGTTTGTGCGTCTATTTTATACTTTAAGAAAATATGGCGTTCCAGTGACGACTCAAGAGCTACTTGATTTAAACCGAGCTATTGAGCAGCAACTGGTCTTTGCAGATGCTGAACAATTTTATCTGCTGGTTCGTATGCTCATGGTGAAAGATGAACGTTACTTTGATAAATTTGATCTGGCATTTAAAGCTTATTTGGATGTAGTAGAACCCCTTTCCCAAGAAGATATTCTAAATAAATTACAGCAGCTTCCGAAAGAGTGGTTTGATTTAGAGTTGCTTGAAAAAAATTTGACTGAGCAACAACGCGCCGAGTTGCAACAAGCCCATTCACTTGCGGTGTTATTACAACAGCTCGAACAACGTCTGAAAGAACAGCATAAGAAGCATCAGGGCGGCAATAAAATGATTGGCACGGGCGGTACATCACCTTTTGGTGCATATGGCGATCATCCCGCAGGCATTCGGATTGGTGGGCCAAGTCGTAAGCGTGCTGCGGTGAAAGTCTGGGAGCAACGTCAATATAAAAACCTTGATGATGAACAGCATTTGACTTCACGACAAATGCAATTGGCGCTGCGCTATTTACGTCGTTTTGCGCGACAAGGTATTGCCCAAGAACTGGATATTCATGCCACCATTCAAGCAACTGCTAAACAGGGCATGCTGGATGTTCAGCTTGTTCCTGAACGCCGTAATGGGGTTAAAGTCCTGATGTTGTTTGATGTTGGTGGTTCTATGGATGGTTATATTCAACAATGTGAAGCCTTGTTTAGTGCTGCAAAAACAGAATTTAAGCATCTTGACTATTTTTACTTTCATAACTGCATTTATGACCATGTTTGGAAAGATAATCAGCGCCGTCGTGCTAGCCAAATCTCGACATGGGATTTGCTGCACAAATACAGCGCAGACTATCGGGTAATTTTGGTTGGCGATGCAAGTATGGCACCCTACGAGCTGCAAAGTATTGGTGGCTCTGTGGAATATATGAATGATGAAACAGGTCTGGTCTGGTTGCAGCGCATTCGGCAACATTTTCAAAAAACAGCATGGCTTAATCCAGAAGATCAACGATACTGGGCGTACACCAAGACCATCGGCTTAATTCAACAGACATTTGAACAACATATGTATCCCATGACTTTAAAAGGCATTGAGGATATGACCAAATACTTATCACGCTAACAATAAATGAAGAGGTAATATCATGCAGCAATTACAGGGCTTTGCCTTACCCACACAAGATGGTTTTTTTGGGCAATATGGTGGACAGTTTATTCCACCGCATTTAAAAGCTGCGATGGATGACATTAATAGCGCATACGAAAAAATTCGACATACGCCTGAATTTCAACAAGAACTGAATGATTTATTTCAGCATTATGTGGGGCGTCCGAGCCCGTTATTTTATGCGAAACGTTTGTCTGAACAGTTGGGCGGCGCACAGATTTATTTAAAACGTGAAGACCTCAATCATACAGGCGCTCATAAAATCAATCACTGTTTAGGTGAAGCTCTACTTGCAAAATACATGGGCAAAACCAAAGTGATTGCTGAAACAGGTGCAGGGCAGCATGGTGTTGCATTGGCGACAGCCTGTGCGTTGGTCGGTATTCCTTGTGAAATTCACATGGGACAAGTCGATATTGAAAAAGAACATCCGAATGTCGTGAAAATGAAAATTTTGGGTGCAAAACTCGTTGCGGTGACTCAAGGAACAGCAACCTTAAAAGATGCTGTGGACAGTGCCTTTGAAGAATATTTAAAAGACCCTGAAAACTATATTTATGCAATTGGTTCGGTGGTTGGACCGCATCCATTTCCAAAAATGGTACGGGATTTCCAAGCGATTATTGGCGATGAAATTAAAGTTCAAAGTCAGGCACAGTTTCAGCAGTTTCCAGATTATGTGGTCGCTTGTGTTGGCGGTGGTTCAAATGCAATTGGTGCATTTACAGCCTTTTTGAACGAAGAGGATGTCAAACTGATTGGTGTTGAGCCGGCGGGTTATGGTTTGGACACGACTCAACATTCAGCAACATTAACTTTGGGTAAACCCAGCCAAATTCATGGTATGGCATGCTATGTTTTAGAAGATGAACAGGGACAACCTTTGCCTGTGCATTCGATTGCTTCGGGATTAGATTACCCAGGGGTAGGGCCACAGCACAGTTTCTTAAAAGATTTGGGACGAGTGGAATATACCACAGCAACAGATCAGGAATGTCTGGATGCTTTTATGACACTATCTCGTGTAGAAGGGATTGTTCCTGCACTAGAAAGTTCACATGCTGTTGCATGGGCATTGCGAGAAGCGCCACATTTATCAAAAGACACAAAAATAGTGGTTAACTTGTCGGGTCGTGGCGATAAAGATGCAGACTATGTTGCACAGAAACTGGGACTGTAAATAGATAGAAAGTTATAAGCAATAAAAAAAAGAGCGATGTAAACATCGCTCTTTTATGTGGATCTTTTTTAGGACTCGTAAGACTGGAGTTGCTGAATCAGTTTTTGTTGATCTTGGATTGTGGCATCAGCAAGAGCACCATATTGATCGATATAGTATTCTAATTGCTGAATGAACGCATTTTGATCTTCCATCACTGCTTTGATTAAATCTCCTACAGCAACCATGCCTACCAGTCGTTCTTGCTCAAGAACAGGCAAGTGGCGTAAATGGTGATCAGTCATCAGTTTTAGACTATCTTTCACACTATGTTCAAGCGCAACTGTCAAAACATTGGCTGTCATAAGCTGCTGGACTTGAACTTCTTCTGTGAGAAATTGATGTTTCAGCATTTTGCGCGCGCAATCTCGCTCTGACAAAATTCTAACCACGCGTGTTTCTTCAGTGACAATCAAAGCCCCAATATTTTTGTTTGCTATTAAAGAAATCGCTTCAGTTACTGAAGCGGAAGGTGAAATCGTGTGTACAGATGGATCAAGTTTTTTTTCAATTACATATTTAATATTTGTCATGATTTACCTAGATTTTTCGTTGTTCTAGTGCATGATTAAAATGAAATAATTCCCCTGAATTTTCAACAGATTTAATTCTTGAATATGTAAAAAACATTACATCTAATGTGAAATATAATGCTGTAGCTGCGCAATCAATTCATGCTGATCGTCGATGACGGCTTTAACCAAATCTCCAACAGCGACCATACCAACTAAGCGTTCGTCTTCTAATACTGGCAAGTGGCGTAAATGACGATCTGTCATGAGCTTTAAGCATTCTTCAACGCTGTTATGTAAGCGCACACTGATGACCGCAGAGGTCATCAGTTCACAGACTTGTGTATTATCTGCGGGTAAATCTCGCATAATAATTTTTCGTGCGCAGTCTCGTTCCGATAAAATTCCGACGACTTGTTGTCCTTCAGTAACAATTAAAGCACCGATATCTTTAGTTGCCATAAGTACAACAGCTTCAGTAATGGAAGCATCAGGAGCGATGGTATATATAGATTGGTCAAATTTTTGTTGAATCACATGGGCTACATTGGTCATATTGATATTATCCTCCACTGCTTTTTTTCTAGTTGTAGACTTAAGATGGAATAAATCAAGAGATTTTGCAAGACATCAGAAATGAAGAAATGTATATAAAAATTTACGCACAAGTCATAAAAAAAGGAATTAAAAAACGCCACCTAGGTGACGTTGTTTTATGCTTTCATGGTTGCCAGTTTCTGCCAGTATTGTGCTTTTAAGCTGTCCCGTTCTACACGGAATCCTTGGGTATATAGTTCAGCCAAGAATAATGCAGCTTTACCGTGACCTGCATGTGCAACATTTTCTAAGTCTTTCACAGCATCACAAAAAATCATTTGTGATTGGATTGTGTTGACAGCATTTGCGTACACATGCTCTAAGTCTTGTTGAGAAAATTGTTGAATCATATATAGCTCCTTATTTTAATTATGATTACGACCGACTTATACAAAAGTCTAAAGTTAAATTAACATGTTTAGATTTAACTAATATTACAATTCACATATTAAGTCAATCTAACTATGGGGTCAAACTCTATATTTTCAAGTTTACATGATTAAACATTCAGCAGAAATAATTTTTATTAATATGGAAATATAAAACTATAACAAGGAGCGTGAACCATGACGGCAACAACAATAGACGGTTTAGAATTTGATGTACCTTTAGACCATACACAAATAAAAGCACTTGCCCAATTGCATCGTCAGCAGTTAGGCGAGGCAATTTATCATGAAGATCAACATATTGGCGAATTAGGAATCGCTCATCGATCTAGAATCTCCAATTTCACTCGGCAACTTGGCTTAGAGCAGCGTGCCGAATTTTATAAAATTTATAATCGCGAATTACGTCGTTTGGCGGTAGAAGATCCATTACATCCACCACATGCAGAAGAAGGCGTGAATGTGTTTTTGCTGGTCGTAATTTTGGTGATTATTGCTGTTATTTTATATTTTGCATTTGTTCGGCATGTAACAGGCTAGCTTGATTCGGTTTAGTTATTGTTTCGTATCAACTTTAACTATTGTACTTCGGGCATGATCAACTTACACTAGACAGTCGATAGAGGTTGGTCATGCTTAAATCTATAGACATTCTTGCCACATTTAGAAACAAAATTTCCTTTCAGTATTTCTCTCATTTTTTAATCAGTTCAATTGTTTTGTTTGTAATTGGCTTTGTGTATTTGCTGTGTATCTGTCCAATACAAGTTAAGCAATATAATGCAATCTTGCAATTAGCGCATTCTGCACAGTACCCAAAAACACAACAGTTAGCCAATCAGGTTTTACAGCAGTCAGATTTAAAACAATGGCAATATTTTCATGTCATACGTGCTTACCAGTATGAACAGTTTATGATGACTCAATATCCAGCCTTAGATCTAGATGATACACCGCAGAGATTTTAGCCAGCGCTGATCGGCAGAATATCGAAAACTTGTGGTAAACTTGCCCTTTTTAATGCAATGTTTTTCAAGGGATCAGCATGCAACAACAAACACATGGGCAAAACAAATTTTTGATAGATGCAGAGATTGGTGATGATGATGTCACTTTGCCAAGTTTACCTGCTGTTGATGTCCCAATTGTAGAGAAAAAAGCTGAACCAGTTGTTGATGTACAGCCACAAGCGACTGCGCAAGTTTCTGAAATAGCAGAAGACGAGAAACCAAAAACGGGTTTCTTTGGTCGAATGAAAGAAGGTTTGACTAAAACCCGTAAGAACTTTACCGATGGTATGGTCAATATTCTGATTGGCGGTAAAGAAATTGATGATGAGCTGTTAGAAGAAGTTGAAGAACAACTGCTTATTGCAGATATTGGTGTTGAGGCAACAAAAACCATTATTACCAATTTGACTGAACGTACAGCTCGTGGTGATTTGATTTATTCTCATTCGCTATATAAGGCATTGCAAGAAGAATTGGTTGCATTACTTGCACCGCGTGTTAAACCATTACATATCGACAGCAACAAGAACCCATATGTGATCTTGATGGTGGGTGTCAACGGTGTTGGTAAAACTACAACAATTGGCAAGTTAGCAAAACGTTTACAAGGCGAAGGTAAAAAAGTCATGTTAGCTGCGGGTGATACATTCCGTGCAGCAGCGACTGAACAATTACAAATTTGGGGTGAGCGGAACAATATTGCTGTAGTTGCTCAGGGGCATGGGGCAGACAGTGCTTCTGTAATCTTTGATGCATTTGAAAGCGCACGTGCTAAAGGCGTAGATGTACTGATTGCCGATACTGCTGGTCGTTTGCATAACAAAAGCAACTTAATGGAAGAGTTGAAGAAAGTTAAACGTGTTATGCAAAAAATTGATGCAACTGCACCGCATGAAATTATGCTGGTGGTCGATGCGGGTACAGGACAAAATGCAATTAATCAAGTCCAAGAGTTTGATCATGCAGTTGGCTTAACAGGCATTACGATTACTAAATTGGATGGCACAGCAAAAGGTGGTGTACTCTTTAATATCGCAAGCCGTACACATGTTCCAATCCGATTTATTGGTGTCGGTGAAAAAATTGATGATTTGCGTCCTTTTTCTGCAAAAGCATTTGTTGCTGCATTATTTGAAACGGACAAATAAACTCAAATTTTATAAATGGATAGTATCTTGTAATGCTATCCATTTTTATTCTAAAAATAGAACACAGTGTTTAGATAATCCTGCTTTTATCAGGCATATAAAACATTAGAATTATAGCTATTCAGTATTCCTAAAATTGTAACAATAAGGAGTTGCAACATGTCTTTTATCGATCAAATTGAAAAACGCCGTACCATTTATGCTATTGGTAATAACGTGACTGTACCGAATGCTGAGCTTGAAGCGTTAATTAAAAAAACGATCCGTTTAAGCCCATCATCATTTAATTCTCAATCCTCACGTGCGGTTATTTTGTTTGATGCATCACATGTTAAGTTTTGGGAAATTGTGCGTGAAACTTTACGTAAAATTGTGCCAGAAGCAGCATTTGAAGCGACTAGCAATAAAATTAATAGTTTTGCTGCGGGCAAAGGCACAGTATTGTTCTATGAAGATCAAGATGTAATTAAAGATTTACAAGAAAAATTCGCAGCTTATGCGGATAACTTCCCTGTATGGTCTGAACATTCTTCTGCAATCGCTCAATTTGCAGTATGGACAGCGTTGTCTGAACAAGGTGTTGGTGCATCGTTACAGCACTATAACCCAATTGTTGATGCTGAAACGGCTGAAACTTTTGCAGTACCAGCAAGTTGGAAATTACGTGCCCAATTGGTATTTGGTTCAATTGAAGCACCTGCTGGCGAAAAAACCTTTATGGATGATGAAGTACGTTTCAAAACTTTTAACTAACTGAAGCATCATGCAATAAAAAACCAGCTTATGCTGGTTTTTTATTTGGAAATTTTTTTAGCCTAGCCAGAGATAATAACCGACAGCCATGAGTGGCCATGCCACTATCGGGTTAAATAACCATTTCCATAGCCAAAACTGAGGAACAAATCCTACACCATAGATGAATCCACCTGAAATACCGAGCATGACGAGCATTAGAACACTATGGTTATAATGCCCATTTGCATCAAGCATTAGCGATGGATAAATGAGTAGAATAGCAGCCAAAGGCAATGCCAGCATGAAAGAAACAATCATCATGAGAATCTGTGCTGTGCCTTTTGTAGGTGCGGTCATTGCTTCAGCCATGTTCTTATTCCTCGTCTAAGTCTTGATGATGTTCAGTGTAAAGAGCACTGAGTACACTCGCAAAACAAGCCATTAAAATTCCGAGAATCCACGCAAAATACCACATATCCGATTCTCCTATTAGTACAAACTATGTGAATGAGTTTCAATATGTTTATTGGTAATAACGCCCCACATTTTGTAGTAACACCATGTGGTGTATAGCAAAATAATTGGAACGAAGATACATGCTGCAACGGTCATTACCATTAAGGTGCGGTGACTTGAAGTTGCATCCCACATGGTTAAGCTTGATGTTGGATCAATACTTGATGGAAGTAAGAATGGGAATAGCGCAAAACCAGAGGTTAAGATCGCACCAACAATACTTAAACTTGTACCTGTAAAACTTAAACCTGCTTTACCTGAACCACCACCAACAATAGTCAGTAAGCCACCTAAAATTGCAATGACTGGAGCAGCCATCGTGATTGGATAAGTTGAATAGTTATTCATCCAACCTGGGTTTGCATTGGTCACGACATGTTTAGTTAATGGGTTAATTGCAGCATCTGTATTGAGTGCTGTTGCTAGGCTATAACCTGGCATTTGACCGAAGTATAACCACGCACCTGTAACCAAGAAGCAGACCAAGAACACAATACCCATAATTTGAGTTGTTTTGGAAGAGCGTTGACGTAAGACACCATCTGTACGCAACATTAACCAAGCACCACCATGTGCAGATAGCATTGATAAACTCACAACACCACAGACTAAAGCAAATGGGTTGAGCAGGGCAAAGAAGCTACCTGTGTATTCTGAACGTAGTGTGTCATCAAAGTGGAACGGTACGCCTTGGAATAAGTTACCAAATGCAACACCAAATACGAGTGCTGGAACTGCACCACCCACACATAAACCCCAGTCCCATGATGTACGCCATTTGGTATTTTCTAGTTTTGAACGATAGTCAAAACCAACAGGACGTAGGAACAAGGCAAATAACACCAGTAAAAGTGCCCAGTACATACCTGAGAACGCAACCGCATAAACCATTGGCCAAGCTGCAAATAATGCACCGCCTGCAGTAATAAACCAAACTTGGTTACCATCCCAGTGTGGTGCAATCGTATTGATTGCAGCACGACGTTCATTATCGGTTTTACCTACGAAAGGCATGATTGCCATGGAACCCATGTCAAAGCCATCGGTTAGAGCAAAGCCAATTAATAAGACACCGACAAGAACCCACCAAATGATTTTGAGTAATTCATATTCAATCATGATTGAGCCTCCCCAACAGCAGATTGGTGATGTGTGTCTGATTTTTCAAAATGATATTTGCCAGTATGCAATGAGCTTGGGCCAAGGCGAGCAAATTTGATCATCAAGTACATTTCGATAATGAGCAGAACAGTGTAGAAGGCAACGAGTGCAAAAATAGAGCCTGCAAGATCACCTGTACTTAAGCTAGATGCTGAAAGGTGTGTTGGTAATACTTCACCGATAGTCCAAGGCTGACGACCACCTTCGGCCACATACCAACCCGTTTGTGTTGCAATCCACGGTAATGGTAATGCATAGAGTGCAAATTTAAGTAACCACGGTTTTTGTTCAAAGTTACGGCGGGCAACAGACCATGCAGCAAGAAGGAACAACAACAGCATGAGTACGCCAGAAGCCACCATCGCACGGAAAGTGAAGAATAATGCTTTTACGTTAGGAATACTGTCTTTAGCCGCAGACTTGATTTGCTCATCAGTTGCATCAGTGACATTTGGTGTATATTTTTTAAGAAGTAAGCCATAGCCTAAGTCTTTTTGAGTTGCTTTAAATGCTGTGAGCAATTCAGGAGTGCGGTTGCCTTCACGAAGTTGCTCGAGTTGACCATAAGCCACCATACCATTACGGATACGATTTTCATGTTCAGTCATTAAGTCTTGAATACCAGTCACTTGACCCGTAGTAGAACGAGTTGCAATTAAGCCCAAGACATATGGAATTTTAATGGCATAGTCGGTACGCATTTCTTGTTGGTTTGGAATACCAAACAAGGTAAAACTTGCAGGGGCAGGTTCAGTGTGCCATTCCGCTTCAATGGCAGCGAGTTTGGTTTTTTGAACATCACCAATTTCATAACCTGATTCATCACCGAGTAAGATCACGCAGAATGTTGAAGCAAGTCCAAAAATGGCAGCGATTGCAAACGAGCGACGTGCAAATGCTAAATCACGTTTTTTGAGCAGGTAATAGCTTGAAATTGCGAGAACAAAAATAGAACCAGTCACATAACCAGAAGAAACGGTATGAACAAATTTTACTTGGGCAACAGGGTTAAACAGCAATGCACCAAAATCGGTCAATTCCATACGCATCGTTTCAAAATTGAATGCTGCACCCACAGGGTTTTGCATCCAACCATTTGCGATCAAGATCCAAAGTGCTGATAAGTTAGAGCCAAGAGCAACCAACCAAGTGACGCCCAAATGTTGAACGCGAGAAAGACGTTCCCATCCAAAGAAGAATAAACCAATAAATGTAGATTCAAGGAAGAATGCCATTAAGCCTTCAATCGCTAAAGGTGCACCAAAAATATCACCCACATAGTGTGAGTAATACGCCCAGTTTGTACCAAACTGGAACTCCATGGTTAAGCCTGTGGTCACACCTAATGCAAAGTTAATACCGAAAAGCTTGCCCCAAAATTTGGTCATGTCTTTATAAATTTCTTTGCCAGAAACAACATAGGTTGTTTCCATGATGGCAAGCAGAAATGACATACCTAAAGTCAATGGAACAAATAAAAAGTGATATAACGCGGTCATTGCAAACTGCAACCGCGAAAGATCGACCACGCTTTCAGAAATCATCAACGTGTCTCCTTAATTTGGGATGAACTGCCAGCGATACGCTCGGCAACTTGATTGTCAAAGTTTTTGGGAATGGTTGGGGAATCAAACCAAATATTTTTGATTAACATGAGAAGAGTGATTTTAATTACCAAAATGATGATAATTTCTTTCACTAATCTTTTATCGAATTTGTTCGTCTCTAAGCTCATATTAATAAGCCTATCGCAAGATCTATAAG
>NZ_BKNN01000013.1 GCF_008993995.1 Acinetobacter brisouii | reverse complement strand
TGAGTATTATCAATATATTGAGGCATACGCCTTTAGAGTCGGCAGGTAATTTGCCTAGACATTTAGAGCATTTATTAGAAAGTTCAAAAATGTATGTATTACCTGAAAAAAGGCATAGGCTGTGTCCGAGAGTAGTTAAAGGAAAACCTGCAAAATATCCAAAGAAAAAATGCCAATCAGCTTAACTGATTGGCATTACTCATTAATAGTCGTTTTTAATGAGATACCGTCAAAAGTACCGACAACAATGTCGGGATACTACTAGACTGCGCCGTAGTGTACAGGCGTAAAAAAAGGCTTAAACCCTTTAGATTTAAGCCTTTCGCACTACGGTACAGTCCCGTAGAAATCAAATTTGGCGGTGAGAGAGGGATTCGAACCCTCGATACGCGTAAACGTATACACACTTTCCAGGCGTGCTCCTTCAGCCACTCGGACACCTCACCAAGGCGTGCGATAGTAACTAAAAAAACTCAGGCTGCCAAGATTTAATCAGCACTTTACGGAAAATTTTTTATTTAAATGCTAACATTGCACTAAAAATCATCTTGGTTTAATTATGCAATGCAAAACATGACCCAAAAAACAAGACTGTCTGCAATTACCCTTGCAGCACTTGGCGTGGTCTTTGGTGATATTGGTACCAGTCCACTTTATGCGTTAAAAGAATCTTTTCATGCTGCGCATGGGCTGGGAATAACTCCAGCAAATGTCTTGGGTATTTTATCGATTATTTTTTGGTGTTTGATGCTGATTATCAGCATTAAATATGTTGCTATCGTGATGCGTGTTGATAACAACGGTGAAGGCGGCATCATGGCATTGCTCGCCTTAAACTTGCGTAAGGCTAAAATTGCTGAAAATAAGAAAATCTACCTGATTGCGATTGGTTTTGTTGGTGCATCTCTATTTTTTGGGGATGGTATTATCACCCCAGCAGTTTCGGTACTCTCAGCAATTGAAGGTTTATCTATTGCTACAAATGTATTTGATCCATACATTCTGCCGATCGCTATTACTATTGTCATTACCCTGTTTTGTGTACAAAAACATGGTACTGCATTTGTTGGAAAATTTTTTGGTCCACTCACTTTATTATGGTTTCTTACTATTGGCGTGTTTGGCATTATTAGTGTGGCGAAAACCCCTTTAGTTCTTGGAATGATTAATCCATATTGGGCTATTCATTTTATCTTTACCCACCCAACGATGTCTTTTTTTATCATGGGCGCTGTTGTTCTAACAGTTACAGGTGGGGAAGCACTATATGCAGATATGGGACATTTTGGACCAAAACCGATTCGTTTAGCATGGTTTGGTGTCGTTCTACCATGTTTAATCTTAAACTATGCGGGGCAAGGTGCCTTACTGCTACGTGATGCAAATGCGATTGAAAATCCGTTCTTTTTACTCGTGCCTTCTTGGGCGTTATATCCGACCATTGTTCTAGCGGCTATTGCAGCTGTGATCGCATCTCAGGCTGTCATCTCAGGTGTGTTTTCATTGGCACGACAAGCAATTCAATTGGGGTATTTGCCGCGTTTAAGTATTAAACATACCTCTGAGTCTGAAGAAGGGCAGATTTATGTACCTTTTCTAAACTGGTTATTGTTGGCAGCAATTATTGTGTTGATCATGATTTTTAAAACCAGTTCTAACTTGGCAAGTGCTTATGGTTTGGCAGTCACCTTAACCATGTTATGTGACACCTTATTAATTGGCGTGTTCATTTATTATGCTTGGAAGTGGAATACTTTCAAATTACTGTTGGTGATCACCCCATTTTTATTGCTCGATATCATTTTGGTTGCAGCGACCTCTCTTAAAATTCTTTCAGGAGGTTGGGTACCATTACTGATTGGTGGTATGGCGTTTGGTATTTTAATGACATGGAAACGTGGTCGTGAATTGATGTTTGCCAAATTGCAACATGACACACTACCAATTGATTTGTTTGTAAAAAGTGTTGGGTCAGATGCTGTACATTGGGTACAGGGCGATGCGGTATTTTTAACAGGTACACCAAACGTTGTTCCACATGCGATGTTGCATAACATTAAGCACAATAAGGTATTACATGAACGTAATATTCTTATTACTGTGATGGTACAAGATGTTCCGTATGTGACCCAAGAAGAACGGATTCAGGTTGAAACACTCAATGAGCGTTTTTATCGTATGCAATTGTTTTATGGTTTTAAAGATGAACCTAATGTTCCGCGTGATTTAAAACAGGCTTATGAACAGCTCGGCTTTGAGTATGATTTGATGCATATCAGCTTCTTTATTTCTCGTGATCGCGTTGTACATAAAGTTGGGGATGGTATGTCACCATGGCGTGAACGTTTATTTATTTCTATGCAACGTAATACCAGTCCTGTGAGCGATTTCTATCAGATTCCAACCAATCGTGTGGTTGAATTAGGTGGGCAAATCGAAATTTAAGCCTAAAAAAACCAAGGTGAAGACCTTGGTTTTTTTATCGGAATTATTAAGCTTATGGCGCTGGTGTCATTGCTGGAGCTGGGCTTTCAGGAGTTGCTGCTGGTGCAGTATTGTCTGACGCCATGGGCTGAGTTGGTTGAGGTGTTGCAACTGCTGTAAATTTACCACTGCTCATTAAGTCAGCCAACGAACCTGGTTGACCATTGACCGTGGTACTTACTTTTACCTGAGATAAGCTTTCTAAGGTTTCACCTGGTTGTACAGCAGGCTCTGCAAAGGTTGCTGTTACAGTAAACATCCCCATAAATAAGCCAACACCCATCGCAATATTACGCATATTTGAACTCCAATATTAAAAAAATTGTGTGAGTTTTACCTCAAACACCATCCCATAGATTAGTTTGCTTCGCAACTAAGTGTACGGAATATCAGTAAATTAGAAGTAAAAGTAATGTATAACCACAACAAACTGTTACGCAAAAAAAGTCTGAGAAAAACAAAGCATCTTTATGCTTTGGGTATTTGAAATTTACAGCATATACTTTCTAAAATAAGCTTGCTAAGCAGCTTTTTTAAGTGTTCAAGGATAAAACGACATGACTGCATTTCTTCACCGTCATTTTCAATGGCTTATTCTCGTGGGGGCAACTACAGCCGCAGGGGTAACCTTTGCACAAGATTCATGTCTTTCTCAGTTTTATCAACAAACACCACCAATTTCAGTCAAATCGAGTTTGCAGAAAAATAGCTTCCCATTGTGTTTTAATGGTTTTAATGTGATGTATTCAGGTGTTTCCAAAACTCCGCTGTGGAGTGCTGAGCGACTAACGGCAACACGACTGAGTCAGAAGATTAAACGTGAAGACCAGTTTCATGAAGAACAACAAGTCCCTGAGCAATTTCGTGCCACTTTAGCTGATTATCGCGCTTCAGGTTATGACCGCGGGCATATGTCGCCAAATGCAGATATGCCTGATAAATCTTCACAATATGATAGTTTCTCTTTAGCCAATATGGTGCCGCAAGCACCAAAGAATAATCAAGAAATTTGGCGTAAACTTGAAGAAGCAACACGGGGATTGGTCAAAAAACACAAGCAAGATGTGTATGTAGTGACAGGTCCTATCTTTACAGGGCAGCGCTTAAAGACGATTGGTAAGGGGAAAGTGATTGTACCAAGTGCTGTGTTTAAGGCAGTTTACATGCCAAAAACAGGTGTGATTGGTGCATATTATGCCCCGAACAATAACTCCCAACAGGTTGAAGTAGTTAGTGTTTGTGAAATTGAACAGCAAACGGGCTTAAATTTATTTCCAAAATTATCAGTTAATGTAAAACGTAAAATTTATGATTTACCTTTGAGTACAACAGATCTTCAAGCGAATGCTCTACCAAAATTATTGAAAACAGACCAAAAGAGTCAATGTGCTGAGCCGTCAGGTACGACGGCAGATTTGCGTTCATTGCAGCAATCATTTGATCAAGCGGTACAGCAAACCACAGATCAAGTCACCCAAAATGTGGAAAAAACTGTACAGCAAGAAGGAGAAAACTGGCTAAAAAAGTTGTTTGAAGTGTTGCTAGAATTTCTTTTAAAGTTATTTAAGTCTTAAAATCAGGAGTTGAAGATGTTTAAACCTTTTGCCGATGAACAATCATCCTCTGCAATTTATGATTTAACGCTAGAAAATCAACTAGACTGCATCAATTTGTATGGCAATCTGCAAATTACCAAAGATCAGCAAGGTTTAGCCGCGGCCAAAGCTTTACAGGCTTTAATAAATCAAGTCGTTGAAGTTTTACAGCAGCAGGAAAATCTGCCCGAGCACATAGAACGGCAACCCGAGCAAGAAATAGAGAACCCATTTTTATAAGGTGCTACGGATTTTCTGTAGACAAAAAAGTGCAAAGAAAATACTCGACATGGTGAGAACAATGCTTAAACCACTTGCAATGTCGAGTAAAGCACTGACCCATAGACCAACGCCTAGTGCAATTTGACCGATGATAAACGCATAAATCACCATTTGCTTTGGAGAGTGTGCCAGTAAGCGTGCCGCTAAGGCAGGAATCACCAGTAAAGCACCCATCAACAGTGATCCTACAGCACGCAGAGCCAATACAGTGAAGAGCGCCAACAGTAGCATAAAGATAAAGCGTTGCAGTTTGGCATTTACCCCTTCGCTGATTGCAATATCGGGGTCAATTGCAATCTGAATCTGTGCTGACCAGAATTTCCATAAAATTCCAACAGCAATCACAATAATGACCGCAAAGATAGGTAGATCTGACCAGCTAATCGTGAGTAAATCCCCAAAAAGATAGCTCAGAAGTTCTGGACGTAAAGCAGGTAAATTCTGGATCAGCATTAAACCTGAACAAAGCAATGTAGCTGCACAAAGTGCGAGCAGTGCGTCATTGGGTAAACGCCGATCATGCAAAATCCATAAAATACACACCAGTAATAATGCTAAACCTGCAACACCCACCCACATAGGAAGCTGTAATACACCCGCAACAGCAACGCCAAGCAAAGTACCATGTGACATGGTGTCTGCAAAAAATGACATTCGCCGCCATAGCATTAGGCAGCCGAGTGGAGCAGTCAAAATAATGAGTAAAGCACCCATCACCCATGCAGGGAGTAAAAGTTGTAGCCATTCTGTCATGGGTTAAGCTTCCGGTTCAGGGTGAATATGTGGTCGATGATCATGTTCACAGCTTGCCGTTGGGCTATCGCCATGAGCACAGTGATCATGATGATGTTGATAGAAGACGCGTTGTGTCCCAAATATGGCTTGATATTCAGGATGCTGCTGGACATTTTCTGGAGATCCACTACAGCAGATGTGTTTGTTCAGACAAACAACACGATGTGTCCCTTGCATCACCCATTGCAAGTCATGAGATACCATCACCACAGCACAGCCATAGCGTTCAGGTAAACTGCGGACATATTCATACAGTTCTGCTTCAGATTGGATATCTAAACCCTGCATAGGTTCATCGAGAACTAAAACCTGTGGTTTTCGTAATAATGCTCGGGCTAAAAGAACACGCTGTCGCTCCCCACCAGAGAGTTGTTGAACCTTAGCCTCTTGCAGTTTTTCAATACCTGTTTCAGCAATAATTTGCTGTTTAGTGCTTTCGTCACAGCGTTCGAGCGCAAGTAAATCCCGTACACGAAGTGGTAGACTGTGAGACGGATTGAACTTTTGTGGGACATAGGAAAATTTTAAACTGCGATCTTTAAGCACTTTTCCTGATGTTGGCTTCATAATGCCTAACAACACTTTGATGAGGGTCGATTTTCCTGCGCCATTTGGACCAATTAGCGTCACGATTTCATTAGCATGCAGCTCAAAGTCGACCTGCTTTAAGATCTCACGTTCTTCAATACGAACATAAATTTTCTGTAATGAAATCAGGGCAGGCGTTAGTGACGTTGTGTGCACTGTTGGCATTTTCCTGAAATTTCAATGATAGTGTGATGAATACTGAACTCATCAGAATGAGCAAGTGAATTGAGGTGAGCCATTAAGGCATCGGCAGACGCTTCTTTCACGGCTTTGCAGCTCACACAAATTAAAAAAGCAGCTTGATGCCCCTCACGTGGGTGGCAGCATGGAATAAAGGCATTAATTGAACTTAAACGATGGATTAAGCCTTTATCCAATAAAAAATCTAAACTACGGTAAACAGTAGGTGGAGCAGCTGGCTTGTCAGAAGTATTTTTAATTTTTGCCAAAATATCATATGCACCTATTGGCCCTGAAGCATTCAAAATTAAACTAAGAACTTCTTTGCGTAAGGGAGTGAGGCGTGCACCTGTTGCAAGACATAGCGCTTCCGCCTGCTCTAGGCGAGAATGAATATCACCGTGGTCATGTACCTCGTGTAAGCTATTAGCGTGCGAATGCGAACATGAACTCATAAATATCTTACCTATGGTGCTTCAAAACAGAATAAGTTAACTCTTTTATAACAATATCACTATTTTTAGTGTTATAGTGTAACACTCAATCCGAAGTGATGCTATATAGAGATCGTTTGAACATGATGGCGCGTTTTTTTGCAATGTGTGTCTTACTCTGCATGAGTGGCAGTTTATGGGCACAGGGGTTGGTTGTATCGATTCATCCATTATACCTCATCGCTAAAGAAGTGACCAAAGGTGTAGAAACGCCAACTTTATTATTAGGCAATCAATCTGGACATGATGTACAACTGACTCCTGCCAATCGTAAAGCTATTCAAGATGCTGAATTGGTTTTGTGGCTAGGTAAAGCGCATGAAGCACCATTGGATAAACTGCTAGGACATAATCCAAATGCTATTTCACTGTTAAATTCGGGTGTTTTGGCTACATTGCCAATGCGTGATGTAGAAGGTCAACCAATCGCAAATACTGTAGATACACATGTTTGGCTAGATCCAAATAACGCTGTGCGAATCGGTTTTTTTATTGCGGCATTACGTTCTAAGCAGCATCCTGAGTATAAAACCGAATATTGGGCGAATGCTAAAAACTTTGCTCAACAACTTCTGATTAAAAGTAAACAGGTTGGCGCATATAAAAATACAATCCAGTACTGGTCATATCATGATGCCTATCAGTATTTAGAGCGCCCACTCAATTTACGACTTGCAGGAGCGTTGAGTACAGATCCACATATTCCTGCAACTGTCACACAAATCAAGTACCTTAATGATCATCGACCATATCCGCAGATGTGCTTACTTGCAGAGGGTCAGGCCAATAATCAATATCAAAAGTTACAACCTTTCCGTTTTCAAGCAGTAGACGAAAGTATGATCGGTGAAAATAACTTCATTTCAGG
Organism: Acinetobacter brisouii; assembly: GCF_008993995.1. GTDB lineage: Bacteria > Pseudomonadota > Gammaproteobacteria > Pseudomonadales > Moraxellaceae > Acinetobacter > Acinetobacter brisouii_A. The sequence continues at coordinate 51,178 of NZ_BKNN01000013.1, read as the reverse complement.
TTGGACTGATTTGGCTAAAAATATCCAGAATTGTGCAAGAAATATGCGAAAATAATCAGATCAAGAGAATCTTAATAGAAAATTAAAAAACGACAGATTATTTCAAAATCGTACGTCTTAAGTCGGGAAAAGATTGCATGTTTAGGGGGGGGACTCTATAATGCCACCGATTAAAAACGATCATCAGGTTAACTTGTCAAGCTTTTATGCTGTGAGTAGAGATTAATGAGCCGACCAAGTCGCATGATTGACCGACGATTGGCGAAAGCTTTGGTCTTCTTGCAAGCATTGACGATACCTGTTGCAACTTTGATTGCTTGGGTGCTGAAAGATAGTGTGGTAGCCAAAAGTATCGCCTTAGGTGGACTGGTTTGTTGGTTGGCACATTGCTATTTTGCTTGGCAATCTTTCCGAGTTGCAGGAGCACGTGCCTCGAAACAAGTGCTTTCAAATATGTATCGAGGCATGATGGGTAAGTTTGCTATTGTGATCGTTGGACTGATTTTGATTTTAAGCAATGTCAAGCCGTTGTCATCGGTGGCGTTGTTTTGTGGTTTTATTCTCGTTCAAGCCATGTCGTGGGTTGCTCCTTGGTGGGTATCACGTCAACAAAAACGAGTATAGGCGCATAAGAAATTGAATATATAGAGCAAGGTGAGATATCTAGCAGCGTGCGATATTCACCTACTCTTTTTAGTAATTGACATTGACCAGGTGTGATTTATGGCTGCTGAAGAACATGCCCTTACTTCGACAGAGTATATTAAGCATCACTTGACCAATTTGACCTATGGTAAAATGCCAGACGGTACATGGAAATTGGCTGAGAATGCGAAAGAAGCTCATGATATGGGTTTTTCTGCTATTCACTTGGACTCAATGGGTTGGTCAATTGGCCTTGGTATCATTTTCTGTTTGCTTTTCTGGAGTGTTGCGAAAGCTGCCAATTCTGGCGTGCCTACCAAATTCCAAGCAGCAATCGAAATGGTTATCGAGTTTGTTGACTCAAGCGTTCGCGATACCTTCCATGGTAAATCTCGTTTAATCGCACCACTTTCACTGACCATTTTCATGTGGATTTTCCTCATGAATTTAATGGACTTGATTCCTGTTGACTGGATTCCGTATTTGGCTCAACACATTGGTGCAAGCGTATTTGGTATGGACCCTCATCACGTTTACTTTAAGATCGTTCCGTCTACAGATCCTAACATTACCCTTGGTATGTCATTGTCTGTCTTCGCTCTCATCTTGTTCTATAGTATTCGTGAGAAAGGGATTGGTGGTTTTGTTGGCGAATTAGCGCTCAATCCATTTAACCCAAGTAACCCGATTGCAAAAGCGTGTCTAATTCCTGTTAACTTAATTTTGGAATTAGTGACCTTCCTTGCACGACCAGTTTCATTGGCTCTACGACTATTTGGTAACATGTATGCAGGTGAGTTAATCTTCATCTTGATCGCATTATTACCGTTCTGGATTCAATGGGCATTGTCTGTGCCTTGGGCGATCTTCCACATTCTCGTAATTACGTTGCAAGCATTTATCTTTATGATGCTGACCATCGTTTACTTGAGCATGGCAAGCGAAAAACATTAATGGTATTGCCTAATTGTCATGTGCAGTTAGGCGAATTTTTATATTTTAGTTTGGTATAACTAACCTCTGAGGAATTTTTTCATGGTATTAGGTCTAGTTGCAATTGCATCTGCTATCTTAATCGCTTTCGGTGCTTTGGGTACTGCGATTGGTTTTGGTCTTTTAGGTGGCCGCTTCTTGGAAGCTGTTGCTCGTCAACCAGAATTGGCTCCACAACTTCAAACTCGTATGTTCTTAATCGCAGGTCTTCTTGATGCTGTGCCTATGATCGGTGTTGGTATTGGCTTGTTCTTCATCTTCGCTAATCCATTTGTAGGTTAATAGCTTCATTTCTAAACCCATAGAACTTTGAGGAATAGTAATGGATATTAACGCAACATTGATTGGCCAAGCGATTGCATTTGCGATTTTTGTCGCATTCTGCATGAAGTTTGTTTGGCCACCACTAATCAATGCGATTAGTGAGCGTCAGCGTAAAATCGCTGATGGCTTAAATGCTGCTGAAAAAGCTAAAGCTGACCTTGCTGATGCGCAAGCACAAGTTAAGGCAGAGTTAGATGCAGCAAAAGCACAAGCGGCTCAATTGATCGAACAAGCGAACCGTCGTGGTGCGCAATTGGTCGAAGAAGCGCGTACCCAAGCATCTGCTGAAGGTGAGCGTATTCGTCAACAAGCGAAAGAAGCTGTTGATACAGAAATCAATTCTGCTCGCGAAGAATTACGTCAACAAGTTGCTGCTCTTGCAGTTACTGGTGCAGAAAAAATCCTGAACCAGCAAGTTGACGCAGAAGCTCACAATGCCATGCTGACTCAGCTGGCTGCTAAACTTTAAGCGAGGGAAATATGGCTGAACTCTTGACGTTGGCACGCCCGTACGCCAAAGCAGCATTTGCTTACGCTTCTGAGCAAGGTGCAACTGACAATTGGTCGAATGCGTTACAAGTGCTCAGTGCTGCGGTGCAAGACGAAGCATTTTCCGCTTATTTAAATCGCCCTGAGCTTACTCCTGTGGAGCAAGTAGAGCTTTTTGCTAAAGTTTTAGGTGAGCAACAAACGCAAGCTGTGTCAAATTTTTTGACATTGCTTGCGGAAAACGACCGTTTGGCGTTGCTTCCTGAAATTGCAGCAGAATATGAACAGCTTAAATCACAGAATAACAACACGGTTGATGTCGTAATTGAATCGGCATTCCCGTTAACTTCTGTTCAGGAACAGTTGCTTGCACATGCGTTAGAAAAACGTTTTAACGCAGCAGTTAATGTTTCTGTTGAAGTAAATCCTGCGCTCATTGCAGGAGTTGTGATTCGTGCAGGCGATCAAGTGATAGATGACTCTGCGCTTAACAAGCTTGAAAAAATGCGGACTCGTCTTCTTGCCTAAAGCAAAAAGACTGAACTAATAAAAGATTGAGGAATAGCGCAATGCAACAACTGAATCCATCCGAGATCAGTGCGCTCATTAAACAGCGTATCAGCGATCTGGACACCAGCGCGACCGCTAAAAATGAAGGCACCATTGTAATGGTGTCTGACGGTATCGTGCGTATTCACGGTCTTGCTGATGCAATGTACGGTGAAATGATCGAATTTGACGGCGGCTTATTTGGTATGGCACTGAACCTAGAACAGGATTCAGTGGGTGCCGTTGTTTTAGGTAACTACCTAAGCCTGCAAGAAGGTCAAAAAGCGCGTTGTACAGGTCGTGTATTAGAAGTTCCAGTTGGTCCTGAACTTCTTGGCCGTGTCGTAGACGCTTTGGGTAACCCAATTGATGGTAAAGGCCCTATTGATGCAAAACTAACTGATGCTGTTGAAAAAGTAGCACCAGGTGTAATTTGGCGTCAGTCTGTCGACGAACCTGTTCAAACTGGTTATAAATCAGTTGATACCATGATCCCTGTTGGTCGTGGTCAGCGTGAGTTGATTATTGGTGACCGTCAAACTGGTAAAACAGCAATGGCGATCGATGCGATCATCGCTCAGAAAAACTCTGGCATTAAATGTGTATATGTAGCAATTGGTCAAAAACAATCGACTATCGCTAACGTTGTACGCAAGCTAGAAGAAACTGGCGCTATGGCGTACACCACTGTTGTCGCTGCTGCGGCTGCTGATCCTGCTGCAATGCAGTATTTGGCTCCGTACTCTGGCTGTACAATGGGTGAATACTTCCGTGACCGCGGTGAAGATGCGTTGATCATTTATGATGACTTGTCTAAACAAGCAGTTGCGTATCGTCAAATTTCATTGCTTTTACGTCGTCCACCAGGTCGTGAAGCATACCCAGGTGACGTATTCTATCTTCACTCACGTCTTCTTGAGCGTGCTTCTCGTGTATCTGCTGACTATGTTGAGAAATTCACTAATGGCGCAGTAACTGGTAAAACTGGTTCTTTAACTGCATTGCCAATCATTGAAACTCAAGCAGGTGACGTATCTGCATTCGTACCAACAAACGTAATTTCGATTACTGACGGTCAGATCTTCCTTGAAACTTCGTTGTTTAACGCAGGTATCCGTCCTGCTGTGAACGCGGGTATTTCTGTATCGCGTGTTGGTGGTTCTGCTCAAACTAAGATCATCAAAAAATTGTCTGGTGGTATCCGTACCGCTTTGGCACAATACCGTGAATTGGCAGCATTTGCTCAGTTCGCTTCTGACCTTGACGAAGCAACTCGTAAACAACTTGAACATGGTCAACGTGTAACTGAGTTAATGAAGCAAAAACAATATGCTCCTTACTCAATTGCTGACCAAGCTGTTTCTGTTTATGCATCTAACGAAGGCTATATGGCTGACGTAGAAGTTAAGAAAATCGTTGCATTTGATGCTGCGTTAATTGCTTACTTCCGTTCAGAATATGCTCCGTTGATGAAACAAATCGATGAAACTGGTGACTACAACAAAGACATCGAAGCAGCAATCAAAGCTGGTATTGAAAGCTTTAAAGCGACTCAAACTTACTAAGTTCAGTTTTAGTTAAGTTTGGTTCACGGATCAACCTTCGGAAGCTCGAAAGGGCTTTCGAATACTAGGTTAAGCGTATGGCAAATTTAAAAGAAATTCGCGCCAAAGTAGCTAGTATCAAGAGCACGCAAAAGATTACTCGCGCGATGCAAATGGTAGCTGCTTCAAAAATGCGTCGTGCGCAAGAGCGCATGGCTCAGGGCCGTCCGTATGCCGATAATATGCGCCGTGTAATTGCTCACTTGGTACAAGCAAACCCTGAATACAAACACCGTTATATGGTGGACCGCCCAGTTAAGCGTGTTGGTTACATCATTGTATCTTCAGATCGTGGTTTGGCAGGTGGCTTGAACATTAACTTGTTCAAGAAAGTTGTGCAGCATGTCAAAGCACAACAAGAGCAGTCAATTGAAGTTGAATTTGCTTTGATTGGTCAAAAAGCGGTTTCGTTTTTTAAGAGTTACGGCGGTAAAGTGCTGGGTGCAACCACTCAAATTGGTGATGTACCAAGTTTGGAACAGTTAACTGGCTCAGTGCAAATCATGCTTGATGCATTTGATAAAGGCGAATTAGATCGTATCTACCTCGTTTCAAATGGTTTCGTCAACGCAATGACACAACAGCCTAAAGTTGAACAACTAGTTCCTTTAGCACCAGCTAAAGAAAGCGATGACCTCAACCGTCAATATGGTTGGGATTACATCTACGAACCAGAAGCAGAAGAATTGTTAAATGGTTTGTTGGTTCGCTATATCGAGTCTATGGTTTATCAGGGCGTGATCGAAAACGTTGCCTGTGAGCAGTCTGCACGCATGGTTGCAATGAAAGCAGCAACCGATAACGCAGGTCAGCTTATTAAAGACCTACAACTCATTTACAACAAGCTGCGTCAAGCCGCGATTACTCAGGAAATTTCCGAGATCGTTGGCGGTGCCGCTGCCGTTTAACATTATTAGTTTGAATTGAGGAGACAGCAATGAGTAGCGGTCGTATCATTCAGATCATCGGCGCGGTTATCGACGTCGAGTTTGAACGCACTAGCGTTCCTAAGATCTATGACGCTCTCCATGTTGATGGTACTGAAACTACATTAGAAGTTCAGCAACAACTTGGTGACGGTGTTGTTCGTACCATCGCAATGGGTTCTACAGAAGGTCTTAAACGTGGTCTTACTGTAACTAGCACAAACGCACCGATCTCTGTTCCAGTTGGTACAGCCACTCTTGGCCGTATCATGGACGTTTTAGGTCGTCCTATCGATGAAGCAGGTCCTGTTGCGACTGAAGAACGTTTGCCGATTCACCGTCAAGCGCCTTCTTATGCTGAACAAGCAGCTTCTACTGACCTTTTAGAAACTGGTATTAAAGTCATCGACTTACTTTGCCCGTTTGCGAAAGGTGGTAAAGTTGGTTTATTCGGTGGTGCTGGTGTTGGTAAAACCGTTAACATGATGGAATTGATCAACAACATCGCGAAAGCACACTCAGGTTTATCTGTGTTTGCTGGTGTTGGTGAGCGTACTCGTGAAGGTAACGACTTCTATCACGAAATGAAAGATTCTAACGTTCTTGACAAAGTAGCAATGGTCTACGGTCAGATGAACGAGCCACCAGGTAACCGTTTACGCGTAGCGTTAACTGGTTTGACTATGGCTGAATACTTCCGTGATGAGAAAGATGAAAACGGTAAAGGCCGTGACGTATTGTTGTTCGTTGACAACATTTACCGTTACACATTAGCTGGTACCGAAGTATCTGCACTTCTAGGTCGTATGCCATCTGCAGTAGGTTACCAACCTACACTTGCAGAAGAAATGGGTGTTCTTCAAGAGCGTATTACGTCGACTAAGTCAGGTTCGATTACTTCGATCCAAGCGGTATATGTACCTGCCGATGACTTAACAGACCCATCGCCTGCAACTACATTTGCTCACTTAGACGCAACAGTAGTATTGAGCCGTGACATCGCATCTTCTGGTATCTATCCAGCGATCGATCCACTTGACTCAACTTCACGTCAGTTAGACCCATTAGTTGTTGGTCAAGAGCACTATGAAATTGCGCGCGCAGTACAAAACGTATTGCAACGCTATAAAGAGCTTAAAGACATCATCGCAATCTTGGGTATGGATGAGTTGGCAGAAGAAGATAAATTGGTTGTTTACCGTGCGCGTAAAATCCAACGTTTCTTCTCTCAACCATTCCACGTAGCTGAAGTATTTACTGGTGCTCCTGGTAAATTAGTACCACTTAAAGAAACGATTCGTGGCTTTAAAGGTCTATTAGCTGGTGAATACGATCACATCCCAGAACAAGCGTTCTATATGGTTGGTGGTATTGACGAAGTGATTGCTAAAGCCGAGAAACTTTAATTAGCTACTCTAATTTAGGAGATTCTCATGGCGACTATGCAATGTGATGTCGTAAGTGTGAAAGAGTCGATTTACTCTGGCGCAGTGACGATGTTAATCGCAAAAGGTGCAGGTGGTGAGCTAGGTATTTTACCTGGACATGCACCGCTTGTAACTTTACTCCAACCTGGCCCGATTCGTGTTCAGTTGGAAAATGGTACAGAAGAAATCGTCTATGTATCAGGTGGTGTTTTAGAAGTTCAACCTCACGTTGTGACGGTTCTTGCAGATACTGCAATCCGCGCGGACAACTTGGACGAAGCTGCAATTATGGACGCGCGTAAAAACGCTGAACATTTGCTTGCGAACCAAAAAAGTGATTTGGACTCTGCTGCTGCGTTGGCTGCACTTGCAGAAACTGCTGCTCAGCTTGAAACTATCCGTAAAATCAAAAACCGCGCGCAATAAGCAGCGGTTGGAGATTGAAAAAGCCACTCGAAAGAGTGGCTTTTTTATGCCATATTTAAAGGTTATTGTGAATAAATATTAGCTCTTAAAATAAGATAAATAAAAAATTATTAATATATGTGTAAATCTGAGTTTAAACGGTTTTCTAATTTTAAATATGACATTTATTTTACTATTTTATGAATTTTTTATTTCAATTAAAAATTAACATCATAATAATAATCAGTTTATTTTTAATGATAAATATAATGATTTTATTGTGAAGGAATATTAACCGAAATGTAATAAAGCATCTTTATGATTTTCTCAATCAGTAAATTGGTTCGGTAAAATACTTATGCGTTATTGGGAAGATACAAAAAGGAATAAGCCACATATAGAATTAATACCAATGATCGATGTAATGATGTTCTTATTGGTATTTTTTGTATTAATCAGTTTGAATGTTATTCCTTCACAAGGTCTAAAAACACAATTACCTTCTGCAACGACTGCACAATTATTAAAACCACAAAATAAAGCAATTGTGACATTAACTCCTGATCATATTCAGTTAGATGCTCAAGAAGTTAATTTAGATCAAATGATTCAACAGCTAATCGCTCAAAAACAAAAGGGTGCACAAACCGCAGTCATTATTAATAGTGATAAATCGGTTGAGGTTGAACAGTTGGTGAAGGTCATGGATCGCTTGCGTGCAGATGGTTTTACATCTGTTTCATTGGCGGCGCGGAAGCAATGATATGGAGCTAATTTATCGGAACAGGCATGCCATTAGTTGGTTTCCTGCATTATTGGTTGGTATTTACTTATTGCTATTAAGCTCGGTAGATATTTTAAAAGTAAAGCCAAAATATGAAGAGAAGGCAATCGAAATTAGTTTAGCCGAGCCTTTGCCTGAACCAAAGCCAGCTGAGCCAATGCCTAAAACCGTAGAGCCTCAGCCTGTTGTTCCTACACCACCGCTTCCAGCACCCGTTGAACCTGAAGCTGCAATTGAACAAATTAAGCCAAAACCTAAACTTAAAAAGGTTGAGGAGCAAAAGCCAAAGCCTGTCAATAATCTCCAACCTGTTCAGAAGAAGACCAAGCCTGAACCTCAGCAAGATGTAAAGTCAGAGCCGAAGCCAGAAACAAAAACGGAAGCGACAAAGCCTGAGCTTAAATCGGAAGCTAAGTCTGAACCGAAACCTGCTGTACAACCTGAACCCAAGAAAGTTGAACCCGCGCCAAAGCCTACTGCATCTGTCAGTTCTGCTTCAGCTGAAGCGTCATATTTGGCAAAAGTTCGTGGTGCTGTAGAAGCACAAAAACGCTATCCCACTGGTAGAGAAGCATCTTTGGAACGTCCCGAAGGAAGTGTTGAGGTTTGGCTTGAGGTTGATCGTTCTGGAAAAGTATTAAGTTCAGGAATCTCAAATAAAGCCAAAAGTATGTTGTTGAATCGTGCAGCAACCAACAGTTTACAAAGTATTCAGAAGATTTCACCTTTCCCAGCAGATGCTTTTGTTGGATCGAATACTAAGAAATTTACAGCAACTCTAAATTATCAAGCACCTTAGCTATTTAGGAAAACTAAAATGAAATTTTTCGAAAAGACACGCTTATGCATTTCTATTCTTACAGTTCTTTCGACGATGTCAGTCTATGCGGAAGATGAAAATACAACGACGGATGTTGGGTTGATTAATGTCAAAGGTCAGTCTTTAGGTGGTGGTAAAATGGTGATAGAAGATACACCAAAAGCCCGTTCTACCGTCACAAAAGAAGCTTTGGATAAAGATCCTGGAATTGGTAATGCCATAGATAAAATTAAGAATGTACCTGGGTTGCAAGTTTCCAGTACCGATTCATCTGGTATTTCAGGTTTAAGTTATACCATGCGTGGTATGAGTGCAGATCAGATTGGTTTATCTGCTGATGGGATCCCTGTAAATGACTCGGGTAACTATGCTGTTTATCCAAACCTTTTGGGCGATTCGGAAAATATTGATTCTGTTTTTGTAACTCAGGGTTCTTCAGAAGCGGATGGCCCACATATTGGTTCGAGTGGTGGGAATATCGGTTTAACGACAAAACGCCCAGAAAAGAAAATGGGTGGGTATGTTGAACAAACTTTTGGTTCAAATAATTTATATAAAACATTTGTTCGTTTAGAAACAGGAAAAATTGGTAACTTTAGTGCATGGATCTCTGCATCAAATACAGAAGCAGATAAATGGAAGGGGGAGGGAGATTTAAAAAATAACAAACTTGAAATGGCTGCTCTATATGAGGCAGATAATGGAAATAGTAGTAATCTGATTGTTAAATATAATAAGCAGAATAATTATAGTTATAATACGATTTCGAAAAAAGATTATGATACCGCTGAAAATGCAGAGGGTACAACGGGTCATCAGGCAGATTATTCAACCAATATAAAAAATAGTAGATATTATGGGCTTGCACGTAATCCGTTTGAAAACCTAACCATAAGTTTTACACAAAAACTGGTTTTAACAGATAACCTAAATCTCATGATTCAGCCTTATTATTATTGGGGTAATGGTGGGGCTGGTAATGGTCAATCTTATGTACTTGCAAATAATGATAACAATGCAGGCAATTATAATCTGACAGGATTTCCGACATCCTCTTCAGCCGCAACCAAGTATTGGCGTCCTTCTTGGACACAAACATGGCGTCCTGGAATCACGACAAAACTGAATTGGAATATTAATGACCAGCATAGTGCAACATTCGGTTATTGGTATGAAAAAGCACGTCAACGCCAAACGCAGCCCTATATTGCGCTTAATGGTGATAACACGCCTAGTACGGTTTGGGCAGATGATGCCAATAATGTGCTAACAGATACCAATGGTACGGTGATCCAAGGTCGTAATCAATTCACCACAACACCAGCACAACGTGTCTGGGCGCAAGACACATGGACAGTAACACCTGCTTTGAATTTGGTTGGCGGCTTATCTTATGAATATGTACAGCGCAAGGGTGATAACCGTGGTGCTTTGGGTATAAAAGCAGAAAAGCGTGAAGCGACTTATCACGAATGGTTACCTAACTTTAGTGCACAATATAAGTTAGGAAATTCAAGCCAAATCTTCTATAACCTGTCGAAAAATATGCGTACGCCACAGAACTATGTGCTGTATAACTCAGGCGATTCTCTTTCATTAGATCCTGAAATTACATGGAACAATGAGCTAGGTTATCGCTTCCAAACAAAAGATATGCTGTTTAGTGCCACAGCATTTTATATGAATTATAAAAATCGCCAATTATCGAGCCGTACTGTAGATGGTGATTATGAAATGATCAATGTCGGTAAGGTCGAAACCAAAGGTGTTGAGTTCGAGTGGAGCGGAAATCTGCCTTATAACTTTAATTATTATTTATCTTATAGTTATACCGATGCGAAGCAACAAGACAATATTCGCGCTTATGGTGTTTCTTTGCCAACGGAAGGAAAGCAAGTTCCTGGTTCATCCAAGAACGCATTGACAGCGACATTAGGCTATGACGACGGTCGTTATTATGGAAACTTTACTGGCCGTTATCTCAGCTCATTTTATGGTGATATGACCAACAATGAACAAATCGGTGGACGTACCGTATTTGACTTGGCTGCGGGCTACCATTTCCCTGTGAATACCAAAGCAGTGAGTGACGTAACCTTCAGATTTGGGATCAATAACGTCTTTAACAAAGAATATATAGCAGCAATTAGCTCACCAATTACGGCAGGCACAATTAATTATACCAATGCCGCAGGCGCTAGCAAAACACAGACCAATACTGCTTATTACACTATTGGTGAAGACCGTACTTATGTCGCTTCACTGTCTGCAAAATTTTAAGGAGGCGATAAAATGAACGCTGAATTGATTCATAATATTATTTTCTATGCTATGTATGCTTCTTTGATTTTGCTTTGCATTATTTTTGTTGAGCGAGCAATTTATTTCACATACACCTTAAAACAAACGCGTATCGTGAATGATGCTTTAGAAAAAAGTAAGCTAGATACCTTGTCTGAGAAAAAGGCAAATAATCCCGCTTATCAAATGATTGAGCCTTTCTTAAAATCTGTGCCACGTTCAGAAACAGAACGTACAGATTTATTAGAAAAGCAATATTTACAGAGCAAGGGGCTTTTAAACCGTGGGATCTGGATTTTAGAAACGATTGTGACGGCAGCGCCTTTATTGGGATTGTTGGGTACAATTATGGGGATTATTGACACTTTTAGTGCCTTGGCTGCGTCTGGTGTGTCAGACCCGAGTAAAGTCTCTGCTGGTATGGGAACTGCGCTGTATGCAACAGGTTTAGGGATTGCAATTGCTTTGGTTGCACTTGTTGCCAATAACTTTTTAGGTAGCCGTATTGAAAAAATTACAGAGCTGTTCAAGGTGTTATTGATTAATGCGGACAAAGACCTAAAAGCAACCTCAACCAAAAATGTAAAGATCGTGGATGAAAAGCAATATGCTTAACATGATGAAAGCAAGACGGCATTTATGCCGTCTTGCTGCTTTTGCTATATTGGGGCTAAATATTGGTTCTGTCTTTGCCAAAGTCGAATCTCAAGGATTCGAACTCATTTATAACCCGCCTGTTGAAACATCATTAGAAAATCCAGATATACGTAGTGCTGCACCTGTGTGGCGTGAAATGTTTGATCAAGCAAAGCAACATATTGATATCGCTCAGTTCTATGTTTATAGCCAGCCAAAGTCAGATTTAGATGATGTGATTGCGGCTTTGCATCGGGCAGGGGCAAGAGGGATTCATATTCGCTTTTTGGTCGATAAAAAGGGCATTGGGATGTCAAATCCAGAAACAATTGCCCAAATCAAGGCGATTCCGAATCTTGAATTTAAAGAGATGGATTTTGCTAAAATTCAAAATGGTATTATCCATGCCAAATATTTTATTGTTGATGGAACAACGGCCTTTGTTGGAAGTCAAAATTTTGATTGGCGAGCGCTTCGTCATATCCATGAAACAGGCTTGCGTATTACCGACAAAAATACGGTTCAGCAGATTCAGGATATTTTCACGATGGATTGGGAAAACCAACAACGTCTTGTCCAGAATATAGCGTTACCACGCATTCAGCAGCATACCCAATTACCCTTGCCTTTAGCAGCGCATGCATTGCTTGCAAGTCCAGCCGAAGTTACACCTGAACAGACGATTGACACGCAACAAGCTTTTCCAAAATTAATTCAGCAGGCTAAAAATACAATTGAAATTCAGGTGATGCAGTATGCGCCGTTACAATATAGTGATTCGGGGAAACGTCAATTTTATGGGTTGATTGACAATAGCTTGCGTGCAGCGGCAGCAAGAGGGGTACAGATCAAGCTGATGGTTTCAAACTGGAACCTGAAACAACCTGACCTTGCATGGTTAAAAAGTTTGGCATTGGTGCCAAATGTTGAAGTCAAAATTGTGACTATTCCAAAAAGCAAAGACGGTTTTATTCCATTTTCTCGGGTGGTACATAGCAAATATATGGTGATTGATCAAAAGATTGCTTGGGTCGGGACCTCTAACTGGCAAGGTGGATATTTTGATCATTCTCGAAACCTTGAGTTGGTTTTAAATGATGTCACAATGGCACGTCGTTTAGATCAGCTGTATCAGCAATTATGGAATAGTACTTATGCTGAATTATTGCAGGTTCAGCGTGAATATCGACCTATAAATCCTGCAAAAGAGGAATTGTCTGTTGAGTTTTAATTTACGCCAATCTGCATTCACCCTATTGGGTGTCGTCATCTTATTCATTGCAGGTTGCCAAACATTAAATTATGTCGATCACAAGCGCAATATCTTATGGGAAATTGTGCATGAGCGTTGTGGAACGCCGCAGGACAAGAAAAAGGATTGTTTGGTTATGCAGCCCGATTATATCGTGTTACGCGATATTCATGGGCCAGTACAAACACTGATTATTCCAACCCAAAGGGTGCGTGGTATTGAGGATAAAAAGCTGTTGCAAATGAATATACCGAATTATTTTGAAAAGGCGTGGCAGCACCGTGACATTTTAGACCAACAGCATAATCAAAAAATTGATCCTGCTTATTTGTCTTTTACCGTGAATTCTAAATTTGGTCGAACGCAAGATCAGTTGCATATCCATTCATCTTGTTTACGTTCAGATGTTTATAAAACCTTGCAACAGTATCGCTCTCAAATCAGTGACCAATGGCAGCCATTACCTGAGAAAATTTTGGGTCATCGCTATATTGCAAAACGTATTTCTTTACAGCAACTTGCAGCACAAAGTCCATTTTTAACCTTGTGGCAGTATGTACAGACACAGCAAAAAGAAAGCATGGAAAAATATGGACTGGGAATGGTCTCTATTTCACAAGGCGAAGCTATTTTGCTTGCAACACAGCTTGATCTAACTGAGTTAAATAAAGGTTCTATTGAAGAAATTCAGGATACACATTGTACGATTACGCATCAGACATTTTAGGAAAAATCAGCTATAACGGTCTGTGGGTAGATAAGTTTTTATGACCAGAATTACCCTCGAATAGTATAATTGTCATGGACAATGCAGTCTCCCATAAACGACAAGATATACAAGATCTATTAACCCAACATAGGCATCAAATACTTTAGTTACCACCTTATAGTCCTGACCTTAATCCTATTGAAAAAATGTGGGCATGGGTGAAAGTAAAAAGGAAAAAATGGTTGGTTAACTCAATAGATCAGCTTTTTAGTCGTTTCTTTAATGAGTGTATGGGTAATTAAACGGTTTGACTATACTGGTGAATCAGGCGGTATTGTGTAAAATTTAAAAGGCTTATTCCAAGGTCGAGCCTGAATTTGTCTTATTTTATGGTATAAGAGAAGTCTATGCTGTCAGGTTAAACATGATGAAACTTATTGAAATCGAACCTCATTTTTGGGAACTATATCAGAATCAAGATCAACTCTATTTAAGCGTCAGTGTGGATAATAGTGCAGCAACCTATAACTGGGATTTGCACCTGACACAAGCACAGCAACAAGCGTATCAGCAACAGGGACGAGAAAGTATAGTGGAGATTGCCAAACAAATTGTGGCTGCTGTTTTTCGTGGTGATTTTTCATTTGTGGAACAATACGCAACGACTTTAGAAGAACAAAATGCCATGTTGGCTGCATTTAAAATATGGCGCAATCTGCAAAAAAATGATTAATCTTGATACTGAATCGAAAATTTTCCCTCAGTGCTGCTGATTTGTACCTGATAAATTTCGTCAAATCCTTCACTCAACTGAGGTGCTTGTAAACGTTGATGTGTGGCTCGCACGCCTTTTTCAGGAATAAGAGCTTTACCTTGACGTTGCAGATTGCGTGTTAAAGCACCTTCTAGAGAAGTTTGAAAATAATAGGCAATGATTTGAAACCCTGCTTGTTTAGCTTGATGGATATATCGAGCACGATCTTCAGCAGAAACATTAGTGTTATCAATCACACATTTTGTTTTAGAGGCGAGACAAGCTTCAAAAATCAATTTTTCCCGATGCCGAGTTTTCAACATGCCTAAATTAATACGCAAATGGGTATGATAAAAATATTGTTGGTAAAATGTAGATTTCCCTGATGCCTGAATTCCAATAAAAATAATGAGTTGCATACTTTATCTAATTTTAAAATCTTATTGATGATGTATTAAAACATGGTTCATTGAGCTAAGTATTTTATTTAAAAAAAGATTTCAAATGCGTTAATCTGAGATTATTTATATAAAACCTACCAAATACCTACCTAAATTACCTTAGTTTATTAATGAGAATGATTATTAAGTTTATTGAAAACTGTCAACATTCTTGATCAATGCAATAATAAGGAAAATAACATGGGAAGCACAATGAAAGCTGCTGTTGTCACAGCATTTAATCAACCCTTAGAAATCCAAGAGGTCGCTATTCCAAAAGTCAGTGCTGGTAAAGTACTGGTCAAAGTGATTGCCACAGGTGTATGTCATACCGATCTTCATGCCATGCATGGTGACTGGCCGATTAAACCAACTGTTCCGTTTATTCCTGGGCATGAAGGTGTTGGTGAAGTGATAGAAATTGGTGAAGGAATTTCACATCTCAAAGTGGGGGATAAAGTTGGAATTCCATGGCTATATTCAGCTTGTGGGCATTGTGATCATTGTTATGCGGGCTGGGAAACCTTGTGTAAAGAACAGCAAAACTCAGGCTACTCCGTCAATGGCAGCTTTGCGGAGTATTGCCTTGCTGATGGTGATTATGTCGGTGTAATTCCAGAAGGTGTAGATTTATTGGAAATTGCACCAATTTTATGTGCTGGCGTAACTGTCTATAAAGGTCTAAAAATGACAGAAGCCAAGACGGGGAATTGGGTCGCAATTTCAGGAATTGGGGGTTTGGGACATGTTGCGGTGCAATATGCTAAAACAATGGGCTTCAATGTTGTCGCAATTGATGTGGATGATTCCAAACTTGATTTGGCAAAAGAACTGGGTGCAGATGTTGCAATTCATGCGCTCAAAGTGAATGTCAAAGATGAGGTGATGAAAGCCACAGGAGATGGCTGTCATGGTGTGTTAGTGACGGCAGTTTCTCCGAAAGCCTTTGAGCAGGCGGTTGCTATTGTACGTCGTGGCGGTACGATGGTGCTTAATGGCTTACCTCCAGGTAAGTTTGATCTGTCTATTTTTGATATGGTATTAGATGGCATTACTGTACGCGGTTCGATTGTTGGAACACGTCTAGATTTGAAAGAAGCTCTGGATATTGCAGCGCGTGGTAAAGTGAAGGCACATATCAGTGTTGAGCCACTCGAAAATATTAATGATATTTTTGAGCGCATGGAACATGGCAAAATTGATGGTCGTATTGTGATTGATTTAGCACTTTAAGCCATAAAAAAACAGGGTGCATATGCACCCTGTTTTTATTTTTTTAGATAGATAATTAATGAACGACTTTAACGACATGATGGTTGTTGGTGTTGATCAAGACATATTTATGGTCGACTTTATACCACTGTTGATGACGTGCTGGACGTGGTAACTTTTTGAAGTGGCGGTAATCTACAGCATGCGCACGTTTAAAATGAGCAGGTGGTGCAGCATGACCAACACGCCATTCGGTGGTTGTCACGGTCTTTTTCACATAGTGTGGGTCATTTGGATGTGCAAACACTGAACCAGCGGCTAAAGTTGCAGATACCGTTAAAATAATTCCTTGGACTAAACGTTTCATTGAATTCTCCACATGTTATTACTGTTATTTCGATAGTTTTATTTAAGCAGATTCGGGAGATAAGCCAAGATGGATTTTGTTGGGACAATTTTAAAACCATGAACAGACCATGAAAATATCCCTGACTAATGTAAACTTAGATTAATTGCTTAGTATTTATGAAAAGATAAATCAATAAAAAATAGAGTAAATCTGCTTGGATTTACTCTATTTGAAAATATTATTTGGCAAGTTCAGTTTCAATTGCACTGACAATACGTTCATCATCGGCAGTGATGTCTGGTGCAAAACGTGCCACGATGTCACCTTTTTTGCCAATCAGGAATTTCTCAAAGTTCCAAAGAATTTCAGGCTTTGGATTTGGTGTTAAGCCATATTCAACCAAATCTTTCCACCAAGGGCCTTCACCAATACGCTCTGGTTGTGCCGCAATCAGTGCTTGATAAAGTGGGTGTTTATCTTCACCAGCAACTGAAATTTTTGCGAATAGGGGGAAATCAACTTGATAATTCAGTGAGCAGAACTGTTGAATTTCTTCATTGGTGCCTGGTTCTTGTGCTAAGAAATTATTCGCAGGGAAGCCTAAAATCTCTAAACCTTCAGCTTGTTTCGCCTGATACAGTTTTTCCAAGCCTTCGTATTGAGGGGTTAAACCGCATTTAGATGCAACATTAACGACTAACAAGACTTTGCCTTGGTACGGTGCAAGTGTTGTGGTTTCACCTGTAATGGTGTTTACAGGAATTTCATAAATAGACTGGCTCATGATGCAATCCTTAAAAAGTAGACTAATGTTTTAAAATGATTTTTTGTTAAAAACAAGCAGATTTACGTGACTAGCGTTCCAAGCGCATTTCCGCAGGGATTTTTCCCAAGTAACGCCGAAAAAATGCAATAAAACTGGCGCTATGGCGAAAGCCAAGCAAGGAAGCACACTGTAGATCAGGGTACTTTTATTATAGTGATCAACCACGATGCCACCAAATAATGAACCGACCGCAATCATCACCTGAAACATCCCTACAAATAAAGTGGTTGAGCATGCGATGCGGGTTTGGGACTTATTTTAAGCCATGTCATGTTTACGATATTGATGTCGGATTTGCAGTATTTCAATCAAATCCGCCGTTCGGCACAATAGTCGTCTGATCCATGATGAAGAGAGAATGTGATGCAACAACGCCAAATAACCCCGTGGTGGGCATTGGTGCTGCCCTTATTGGCTGTACTGATTTGGTCACTGAATATTGTGGTGACGCGGTATGTTTCGGACTTCATTTCACCTGTCAGTATTAGTTTTTATCGCTGGTTGATTGCTTTCGTGTTACTGACCCCGTTCATGCTGCATCGGGCATGGCAGGTGCGAGCGCAGATCCGTCAGCATTTGGGGCAACTGGCGATTTTGGGTGCATTTGGTATGGTGTTGTATCAGGGCATTGCCTATACCGCATCGCATTATACCTCTGCGACCAACATGGGCATTATTAATGCCTTTATTCCTGTATTTACCATTTTTGTGTCGATGCTGTTGCTTCGAGATATTCCCAATCGTTTTGCGTTGATTGGAAGTGCCTTGTCGTTTTTTGGATTGCTGTATGTGATCGGACAAGGGGATTTTTCAGCTTTGTTAGCATCAGGACATCATTTTGGTGATGCGTTGATGGTAATCGCTGTATTTCTCTATGCATTCTATGGCGTATTTCTGAAAAAATGGCGTTTGAATTTGCCTTTGATGGTCAGTGGTTATCTGCAAATTGCGTTTGCTTTGCTGTTTCATCTGCCGTTTATTGCGTATTTGGGTTTGGATGCCTTAAATAGCAAAAATGTGTTAAGTGTAGTGTATGCAGGTGTGTTTCCATCCTTGTTTGCACCGATTTTATGGATGTTGGCAGTGCAACATTTAGGGCCAAATCGAACCAGTATTTTTATGAATCTTATGCCTGTGTTTACCGCAGTGATTGCGCTGATTTGGTTGCATGAGCAATGGACGATTTACCATACGCTAGGTGGCGTGATGATCTTGTTGGGCATTGCACTGGCGCAGAAGAAAACCGCGAGTAAGGTGTTAAAACAGGTTTAGTCTTCGCTTTGCATTTCAAGCAGGCTTTCGAGTTCATAAATTCCCAAATCTACCACATGACGATGCAAGAAGTTTTGTTCTGGCAGTTCAGGATTTGGGTATAACCAACGGGTAATTTGTTCAGCAACACTCGAATGATATTGGATTTCAAAATGATTTAAGCCATAAAACACGGCTTTATGAGCATCTGGAACATTTAAGTTAAAGCGTGGATTGGGGTGTTCGCCAAGCGCACTTTTCACGCTCACCAAGTAATCGCCAATAATCGATAAGGTTTTGGTTTTAATCTTTTTAAATTCCATTGTACCCGCAACCAAAAAGGTGTTGATATGGGCAGGCAAGGGAGCGGGTTTACGACTGTCATCCATTGAACCAATACGTATGGATAGATGTTCCCAGTCATCATCACGGACACTGCCATAGCGCAGATCTAAAATACCGTTACTGCGAAAGTTGACCACATGACGGGCAATTTTAACGAGCGGAAACCGTCCAAGCCGCTCTTGCAGGCGAAAACCAAAACGCTCTAGGGCTGCACCATGATGTGGTGAACCAATACAAATCAGGTTTTGACTACGATGAAACCAGTGTTTTAAATCTTGTTTGCCATAAAATAAGGCACTACGGCAGACCAGTCCGCCCATACTATGCCCAATCAGATCAATCGACTGAATACGAGGATTACGTTCGATCAGGTCTTCAAGCAAATTGGACAAGCTACGTCCATTGGCTGAAATCCGTCTTCCAGTATTGTAGTTGAGATATAGCATGGTATTGTAATCACGCTGTGCCAGTAGACGTTCACCAATCCCTTCATAGCCATGATTTGACCAATAACGATGGCTCATACATAAACCATGTACAAAGATGACTACACGTCCACCCACATCCCCTTTTTGGATGGCACCATAGTGGTCGTAGAGAACCATTGGCAAGGCAAGGGGATTTTGTTGCAATAAAAAATAATCACCCGCAATCCCATTTAAAATACTGAGTGCTTCTTGAGCGATTGGACTCAGTGCTTTATCGCGCATGTGTGGATAATGTTGCAGAATATGTCTTAAACATGGCGCAAGAAAGCGACTTCCATATTTCTTAAGCAAATCATAAACCAGATGGTTAAACTGATGAATGATACAACTGCGCTGTAAGCGCTGCGCACGTTGCTCATCAATCGCGAGTAGACTCGACAATAACTCTGTTTGAATATCATGCATTAAGCCGTACAAGTTTTGTGTCGGCGTTGTCAAAAGTTGTGCAAAACCCTCCAGCAAGTCAGCTTGACTGGGTGGGGTGTCATCCCAACGACAATAAGTCTCATGTAGCGGCGTTAAACTTGGCATAGTCTTTGATCTCTCTATAACTGTGCTAACCAAGTATTGTCTGGTACTACGGCAATAGTTTATGGTTTTGCTATGCTTTACCATACGCAATTTTTACGCAGGCTGAGCGGGCTTTTGTCCTACAAGACCAGTTTAAATCATCATAAATGGTCATGCGGGGAATGATGTAGATTTAATACAAAATTGATGGTTGATTAAGATGAATATTATTTATTTACATGGTTTTCGTAGTCATTCTTATTCTATAAAGGGGCAACAGCTTAAACAATACTGCCAGCAAAATCACCCTGAGTACAGCGTTCATTTACCCGATTTGAATATGCCACCGTTGGAAGCACTGGCGCATATTTCAGGCTATATGCAGATGCTCGATGATGTGGTTCTGGTCGGGAGTAGTCTAGGGGGCTTTTATGCAACCCATTTGGCAGTGCAACACAACTGTCCTGCGGTATTGATTAATCCTGCTGTGCATCCTTATCCTTTGTTTATGCGTTTGTTTGGTCAAGGGCAAATCCCATTACAAGTCACAGCCGACTGGACACTGGATGAACCACAGTTGCAACAATTGGCTGCCATGGATATCCCTATTGTGCAAGATGCCAGCAAATTGTTAGTGTTATTGCAACAAGGCGATGAAGTCTTGGATTATCGGGAAGCACAACGTTATTATAATCAGGCTCAAACCCCCAGCATGATCATGACAGAAGTGGGGGGAAATCATGCCATGGAAAATTTTGCTGATAAAATTCCCATGTTGCTGACTTTTTTAGCCTTAGCGATCACAAAGGAAAAATAATCACGTGTCACAATATACGGCTCAATCCCTCGAAGTTTTATCTGGTCTAGATCCTGTACGTCGCCGTCCGGGAATGTATACCGATACCACGCGTCCAAACCATCTCGCGCAAGAAGTGATTGATAATGCGGTGGATGAAGCTTTGGCAGGGCATGCCAATCAGATTAGTGTCACGGTCTTTGAAGATGGCTCACTCTCGGTTCAGGACAATGGTCGCGGTATGCCTGTCGATATTCACCCTGAATATGGACAAAGCGGGATTGAGATCATTCTGACCAAGCTGCATGCAGGCGGTAAATTCAGCACCGACAACTACCAGTTTTCAGGTGGCTTGCATGGGGTCGGGATTTCAGTGGTCAATGCCTTGTCCAATCGTGTTGAAGTGGATGTGCAGCGTCAGGGCAATCTCTACAAGATGGCTTTTGAACATGGTGAGCCTGTTGCACCGCTTGAAGTGCTTGAAGGTAAAGCGCCGAAACGTGCCACAGGCACACTGGTACGCTTTTGGCCAGACAGCAAATATTTTGACAATCCGAAATTTGCTTTAAAAGCCTTAAAACATAACCTGAAAGCCAAAGCGGTTTTGGCGGCAGGTTTAAAAATTTGCTATATCGACAAGATTAATAACGAAAAAATCGAATGGCAGTTTGAAAATGGTTTAGTTGACTACTTGATGGATGAACTGCAAGATCGTGAGATTTTGCCACAGCCTGCCTTTGTTTCACGTGGTGATGCAGAACGTGCCAGTTGTGAATTTGCGGTGTGTTGGAATGTTGAAGGCGGTGAGCAGATTCAGGAAAGTTATGTCAACCTGATTCCAACGGCTCAAGGCGGAACCCATGTCAATGGCTTGCGTTCAGGCGTGACCGATGCACTGCGTGAGTTTTGTGAACTGCGCAATTTGTTGCCACGTAACATGAAACTTTCCGCAGAAGATGTCTGGGATGGCGTGAACTATATTCTGTCGCTCAAGTTCCAAGAACCACAATTTTCAGGGCAAACCAAAGAGCGTTTGTCGAGCCGTGAAGCGGCAGGGATTGTGCAGAATATTGCCAAAGATGCTTTTGCTTTATGGTTTAACCAAAATGCAGAAACCGCAACTCAACTGGCTGAAATGGCAATTGCCAAAGCAGGTCGACGTTTAAAAGCGGCCAAAAAAGTTGAACGTAAACGCATTGTTTCAGGGCCAGCATTGCCAGGCAAATTGGCGGACTGTGTTGGGTTAACCCGCGAAGAAAGTGAATTGTTTATTGTCGAGGGGGATTCTGCAGGGGGGAGTGCCAAGCAAGCCCGTGACAAGAATTTCCAAGCGATCATGCCGATTCGCGGGAAAATTCTGAATACATGGGAAGTGTCTTCTGACGAAGTTTTGGCATCACAAGAAGTCCATGATATTGCGATTGCGATTGGTGTAGACCCAGGCAGTGATGATTTATCGGAATTGCGTTACGGAAAAATCTGTATTCTTGCCGATGCCGACTCGGATGGTTTGCATATTGCGACTTTACTGTGTGCCTTGTTTGTGAAGCATTTTCCTGCTTTGGTGGAAGATGGACATTTGTTTGTCGCCATGCCGCCATTGTTCCGTGTCGATGCTGCTAAAGATGTATTTTATGCCCTTGATGAAGATGAGCTGGAAAGCATTTTAGCCAAGATCAAAACTAAAAATCCGCAAATCACCCGCTTTAAAGGGTTGGGTGAGATGAATGCGAGTCAGCTTCGTGAAACCACGATGGATCCGAATACGCGCCGTTTGGTACAGTTAGATTTGGATGATGCTCAATTCACAGCCAGTTTGCTCGATAAGTTACTTGCCAAAAAACGCTCTGCAGATCGGAAGCACTGGTTAGAGCAAAAAGGTAATTTAGCTGATTTGGTGGTTTAATTTTGTGAATAAAAAAGAGGGCAAAATTGCACTGCTGTCCCAGAAATATCATAAGAAGAGCCTCCACTGAGGCTCTTCTTGTTTTCGCCGATTTTTATTAGGCATAAACAGTGATTTCAAAAGCCTTCTTTCAAATAGATTCACCTGAATAATCCGAAGTAAGCGTTGAACACTCCAACCATCGCCTGCTAAATGTGGGTTAAAACTTACGAGAAAATATGCAATTAATACAATCCAAATTTGTGTTTTGATGGCATTCTGACTTCGACCCAGAAAAGACTTCAATTTTAGATTTTGCTTGATGGCTTTGAAAAATAGTTCAACTTTCCAACGATCTTTGTAAATCGCTGCAATGGTTGAGGCTGCCAAGTGAAAATTATTACTCAGAAATTTAAAAGTTCTTTTCTTGTCAGCATTATAAAATTCTATACGCCTTAACTGTTTAGGTACACCTCTTTTTTTAGCATGAGCACATGATGGGAATTTGCCTATTTGTAATAATTGGGTTGAAAATCAAATGCGCCCATGGGCTTTAGGCAGAAAGAATTGGTTGTTTGCAGGATCACTGCGTAGTGGCCAACGGGCAGCGAACATCATGACTTTAATCCAGTCAGCCAAGCTGAATGGCTTAGATCCGTATGCTTATTTAAGTGATGTGCTGAAAAGGCTACCGACACATAAAATGAAAGATATTGAAGCGCTACTGCCACATAACTGGAAGCCTGCTTGAGTTCAAGCGGGTTTCACTGGATGCTTACTGAGCTTTTCATGTTGGCATTCGAGATTGGATTGAATATCTCGTAGACTTTGCCTGCAGGAAAGCCACCTTTAATGGTGATGTGTGCTGAATTAGCAGGACTTTACCCTGTTTACCTGAACTTAGACTGCGTTTCACGGCGTGTTTAATTTCGGCAAAAGGAAAAATCGCTTCAACAGGCAGTTTTAGTTCTTGGCTGACAAGGCGCTGCATAAGCTCGGTAATCAGACGCTTTTTATCTGCCACACTCATGTTTTGGCTGACTTTACTGCCCCAAAAACCTTTTACGGTGGCTTGTTTAAAAATCAAATCCCCCGAAGCAATTTGCATTGGCTCGCCGAGTTGAGTCCCAAACGAGACCAAGGTGCCATTTTCACCGAGTAGGCTGAGTAAGTCGGCACTGGCTTGTCCGCCAATCGAGTCCACCGCAGCACGAATCGGTGCGCCCGCCACAATCTGCTCAACTTGCTGTTGCCAGCCATTTTGTGCAGTCGAAACCACATGCTGAATGCCCAAAGCCTGTAATTCAGCTACAGCTTCATCGCGACGCACAAGGTTAATGCTATGCACGCCACGCGACTGAGCCAGCATCGCCAGTGTTTTGCCAACTGTCCCATTCACAGTATTCTGGATAATCCAGTCGTCTGTATTGACCTGTAAAAATTCCAGTAACATCAGGGCACTAAGCGGCATGGCAATCAACTGTGCTGCAACTTCATCAGGAATGGCATCGGGCAGTGGAATGACCATACGGCTTGGCGCAATAAAATATTCGGCCCATGTGCCATGTACCGAAGCCACCGCAACCCGTTGTCCGACCTGTAAATGTTCAACTTCTGCACCAATCGCATCAATAATACCGACTGCTTCACTGCCACCAATCGCAGGGAAGCTTGGCTTGTAACCATAGCGTCCACGTACCGTCCACAAATCATGATGATGAATCGGTGCAAGCAGGGGACGAATGCGTACATGATCAGCCTGTAATTCAGGCACAGGTTGATCGGCTAAATGCAGCACCTCTTCAGGTTCGCCAAAGCGCTCATGAATTAAACTTTGCATGAACATTACTCCTGAGCTGGGTTCAGCATATCCTGTAATTGCTGATACGCTGCTGCATAAGGTGCGCGTAAACGTAAATTGGATTCACCTTGTGGGCTTTGCACCACAATCGGTTTGGCATGACTAAAACGTCTGAACCCATGAACCCCGTGATAAGCCCCAATTCCCGATGCACCGACACCGCCAAATGGTAAAGTTTCAATCACCACATGGGTCATGACATCATTCACCACCAACGCACCCGAAGTGGTTCGTTCAGCAAAATACTGTTGTGCTGCGGCATCTTCTGAGAAGTAATACGCTGCCAACGGGCGTGGATGCGCATTGATATAGTCAATCGCTTGCTGTTCTTGCTGATAGGTTTTAATCGGCAAGATCGGACCAAAAATTTCTTCCTGCATCACCAACATGTCATCGCTGACATTCAGCACCAAAGTCGGCACAATTTTACGACGGGCATCTTCATGAGTGGCATCCTGAGTGTGCGCAGTCAAAGGAATCAAGGTCGCTCCTTTGGCTTGAGCATCTTCTAAGACATGCATTAAACGCTGATAATGACGTGGGTTAATAATCGCGGTGTAATCAGGATTATCTTGGAAATGACTAAAGCTCTCAGCGATAAATTGCTGGGCGAACGTCACAAAATCCTGCTGTTGCTGTTCAGGTAACAACACATAATCAGGTGAAATACAGATTTGCCCTGCATTGAAGGTTTTCACCGTCAAAATGCGTTGCACAGCCTGTTCAAGTTTGGCATCAGGGGCAATCACCACAGGTGATTTACCACCCAGTTCCAAGGTCACAGGCACCAAATTTTCTGCGGCGGCGCGCATCACATGGCGCCCGACTTGGCTACTCCCTGTAAACACCAAATGATCGAAAGGCAGTGCACTAAAGGCAGCACCCACCTCGGCATCACCCGTCACCACACCCAGTTCCAGTGCATCGAAATATTGTGGAACCAGTTCTGCCAATAACTCAGCCGTTTCTGGGGTCAGTTCAGACGGTTTAATCAGGGCACGGTTGCCCGCAGCAAACACACCTGCCAGTGGGCTAAAGGCAAGATTCAGCGGAAAATTCCACGGGCTGATAATTCCCACCACACCGAGCGGTTGCTGATGAATCTCGGTACGCATCTCAGCATACGGTGCAGCCACAATTTCAGGTTGTGTCCACTCAGCCAGTTGTTCTTGGGCATAACTCAGTGCAGCAACCGATGACAGAATATCTGACACCAAACTTTGGTAAGCGCTGCGATGCCCAAAATCTGCCGAAATCGCAGCAATGAGTGCTTCACGATTTTCAATCAATAATTTCTTGGCACGTTCCAAACGGTCATGGCGTAGTTCCAGACTAGCAGGGGCCGCTTGGGTATGCGCTTGGCGCATGGCTGCCAAGCGTTGTTGTAAAGTTGAAATATCCATCTGATATACTTAAGCTGCTGGATTTAGTAAAGCAAGAAGCTCTTCTGCAACAGCTTCCGAGCTGGCAGGGTTTTGTCCTGTTACCAAATGTCCCTCCGTCACCGTGAAGGACTGCCAGTCTGCACCTTTTTGATAGTGTGCGCCTTGTGCTTTAAATTCATCTTCAATTAAGAACGGTACAACCTCAGTCAGCCCAACCGCAGCTTCTTCACTGTTGGAAAAGCCTGTGACATTTTTACCTGCCACAAAAGATTGACCTGCTGCTGTTTTGACATGTTTCAGTACCGCAGGGGCGTGGCAGACCAAGCCCATTGGTTTACCTGCGCGGTCAAAATGCTCAAGCAGTGCAATGGAGTCGGCATTTTCGGTCAAATCCCAAAGCGGGCCATGACCTCCTGGGTACATCACGGCATCGAAACCAGTCACATCAACTTCAGCAAGAACGTGGGTGTTTGCCAAGAGTGCTTGCGCTTCAGCATCTTGCTCAAAACGTCGGGTTGAATCCGTCTGGAAATCAGGTTCGTTACTTTTCGGGTCAAGTGGTGGTTGCCCACCTTGTGGTGAGGCTAGGGTAATCTCTGCACCCGCATCTTTAAACACATAATACGGTGCAGTAAATTCTTCCAACCAAAAACCTGTTTTATGACCTGTGTTGCCTAAGCGGTCATGTGAAGTCAGTACCATTAAAATTTTCATCATATTCTCCAAAATGCCTTAGGCGGTCGCTTGACCGAGCATAAATTCTGTTGCCCGCAGTGCATCGTGCATCGGGTCTTTGCTTTGACTGAGTTTGCTGAGCAGGGCAGCACCGAGCCACATCTGATACAGCACTTGTGCGGTGGCAGCAGGGTTGCTGCACAGATGCATTGAAGCTTCATCGACACCGCGTTGTAGTAATTCACTAAGGCGAGCGAGAATAACCTGCACGCCTTGATTCATGATTTGCCGCATATCTTCCGATAAATCAGACACTTCAGCAGCAAGTTTTACGATCAGGCAGCTTTCAGCCCAACCTGTATCAGGCTGCTCAGGGTCCTGAATCCATGCCTGAAAGTAACTGAGTAATTGCTCACGCGCCGACCGTTCAGGTTGATTCCAAAGCATCGAAAGACGTTGTCCATAGTTGCTGATGTAGTGTTGTAGTAGCTTGCAGCCAAATACCTCTTTAGATGAAAAGTAGTGATAGAAAGAACCTTTAGGAACACCACTGGTTTTTAAAATTTCCTGCAAACCGACACCAACAAAGCCTTTACGCAGTACCAGCTCAAAGCCTGTATCTAAAATATGCTGTCGAGTTTGTTCTGCTTTTTTGCTCAGGGTCATCAGGTTACCTATTTAAAATAGACCAGTCGTCTATTTATTAGAATAGCGTAAATTATTTTGTTGTCAATTGTGTGGGCTTGAAGAGGGTGGATGAGTAAGAAGTTGCGTTAATGCTTCTAAATTCAAATACTTTAGCGAAAATTCTCAAGATTAAAGTCTGAGATTTTTTACAAAAGGCTACAATTGTGATGAGTTCGCCTGATGATGAATTTTGCTCAGAATGAAACCGAGAAACATCATATATAAAACTTAAATGATGAATATTGCTCATTTAAAAATTGCCATTTTTGCTGATGTTTTTTCAGCTTTTGATGAAATATAGTCATATTTATGTATTTTATTTGATCAATAAAAAATTAACTCAATGAAAATAAAAATGTATTTCTATAAATGAGTAAAATTAATCTAATTTTTAAAAACATGAAAATTATTGTTTAATGATGTTCAACGATAAAACATAAATGTTGAGTATTGCCATGAGTAACACCACTGCACAAGCACGACAACAATATGCAGGTTTTAAAGCAGATCACGTCGGGAGCTTTTTACGTCCACAGCGCATTAAACAAGCCCGTTTAGATTTGGCGGCAGGCAAAATCAGCCAAGCTGAATTGACTCAAATTGAAAATGAAGAAATCATTCAACTGGTTGAACAACAAAAACAAAATGGCGTGCATGCCATTACCGATGGCGAACTGCGCCGCGCGTGGTGGCACTTTGACTTTATGGAACATTTGGTTGGTGTTGAAGGTTTCGATGAAGCAGAAGGTTATAAATTTAAAGGCATTGAAACCAAACCGCATCAGGTACGTGTCATTGGGAAAATTGATTTTGCCGATACCCATCCACACTTACAGCATTTCAAATTTTTAAAAGATGTGGTGGGGGATGATACTGAACATGTGGCGAAAATGACCATTCCAAGCCCGAACATGTTTTTACACCGTAAAATCCGTTGTTCCAATGAATTTTATGCCAACAATTTGCAAGCTTATGCAGAAGATTTGGGGCGTGCTTACCAAAAAGCTGTACGTGCATTTTATGAAGCAGGCTGCCGTTACTTGCAACTTGATGATGTGTACTGGGCATTTTTGGTGTCACAACAACGCCAAGATGAAGAACAACAATTTGGTGAAACGACACAAAGTCTGGCAGAAGCCTGTGTCACAACCTTGAATTTGGCATTGCAAGACAAGCCCGAAGATTTGGTGATCGGCATGCACATTTGCCGTGGTAACTTCGCATCAACATGGATTTATGAAGGTGGTTATGACGGCATTGAAGACTATATCTTCAAGCATTTGCACAATATTGACCGTTATTTCTTGGAATATGACAACGAGCGTTCAGGTGGTTTTGCACCATTGGCAAAACTCAAAGGCAGCAATGCGGAAGTGGTCTTGGGTTTGATCACTTCTAAAGTGGAACAGCTTGAAGATAAAAAGGAAATTGTGGCACGTATTCGTGAAGCAGCACAGTATTTACCGCTTGAACAGTTGGCACTTAGCCCACAATGTGGCTTCTCTTCGACTGAAGAAGGCAACCATGTTGCGTATGAAGCGCAGTGGGAAAAACTACGTCTAATCAATGAGATTGTGGCGGAGGTTTGGTCAGCTGCTCCGCAAGCGAGCAGCAAAACATCATTCGTTGTTGAATGCTAATCTGATTGAAAAGGCTGCATTCAACGCGATGCAGCCTTTTGCTATTTTTCTTGTGTCTGGGTCTTTGCTAAAATACGTCTTTAGATTGATATCCCTGCGCACATGTCGGCACTTTCGCATTATTTGCAACAGCAACAATTTTGTCTGATTCTCGAACAGATCGTATCGAAACGTGCGACTTTGCCCTCAGTTTCTAGTTTGGCAGGTTTGCCGTGTGTCATGGCTTTTGCAGATCGTGTACATGCTGATGATGATCCATCCCCCATCTCTTTGGCGCAAAGAGTTAGCCCTGAGCAAGCTAAGTTATTACATTTCTCAGGGAAAGCACGTGATCTCAAAGATTTAGAGCAGTTTATTGAGCAAGCCAAACAACAAAATATGCGTGATGTGCTGTTACTGACAGGTGACAAACTCAAGCAGCATAATTTTGGCAACCAAGATCCGCTGCAACGCACACGTTATTTAGAGTCGGTCAGTAGCCTGATGTGGGTGAAAGCACATGCGCCCGACATGTACTGTGGTGTAGCGTTTAATCCCTTTAAATACACCGAAAGTGAAGAACAAGCCCAGTATTTAAAATTTGAAAAAAAACAGCGTGCTGGCGCAGATTTTGTAATAACCCAGTTGGGGTATGATCTTGCTAAGATTTTAAAATTTAAACAGTTTGTAGATCAAACAGTGCAGCCTTGTCTAGTTTTGGCCTGCGTGATGCCGTTGACTTATCGCCGTGCCAAATTTATGGTCAAGCAAGAAGTGGCAGGGATCGAAATTAGTCGTCATTTACTACAACATTTAAAAGCTGAGCTACAGCAAGATGCTGCATGGGCAGAGCAGCGGGTGTATGCGCGGGCAGCATTGCAAATCTGGATTTACCGACATTGGGGACTGGCAGGTATTCATGTCTCAGGTTGTCAAAATTCCGAACAGCAAGCCCTACTTGAACAGGCATTGGCTCAGTACGAAACATGGACGCTTGAACAGTGTCTGATGGAATGGAATCATCTGTGCAAGATTGTGCGTGGTGATGAAATGCAGCCTGATTTATCGGTAGCCTATCCGCAGCAACAGCCTTCGGTGTTGAAATATCAGATGTTACAGGTAACGCATGACTGGTTATTTGATAGCGCACTGGCACAAAACATTGGGCGATGTGTCTTTCAGTTAAAATTTTGGCAAAAAGGCTGGGCAGCGAAAAGTATTTTGGCCGTTGAATATGCCAGTAAACATACTGTCGTTGGTTGTGAAAGCTGCGGGCAATGTCGTTTGGCAGAAACCCTGTATATTTGCCCTGAAACCTGCCCGAAAGGTTTAGCCAATGGCCCTTGTGGTGGTACGCGGTTAGATCGCTGTGAATTTGCGGATCGTGAATGTATTCACAGCCAAAAATACCGTTTGGCCAAACAGGTCAAGCAGCAAGAGCTTTTACGCAGTGAACTGATTCCTGCCGTACCTGTCGAAGTCCGTCAGACCAGTTCGTGGGTGAACTGGTTTCAGCCGAAAAATCAGTGATTTTTCCATGATTATTTTGAAAATTTCAAGGCAGAATTTCTTGCAAAAAACGACTGTAAAAGAATGTAAAAAAACGAATTATGGTATTTTTTAACAAGGTATTTGTCCACGACTTCGCACATAATGAAAAAAATGGGCTAAAAAACGGATAAAACATTGGATATTGCAGTCATTGGTAGTGGCATGGCTGGGCTTGCCACAGCACGAATTCTCAAAGATGCAGGACATAATATTACCGTATTCGAATCGTTGCCCGGACGTGGCATGGACAGTCATACGGTTGAATTTGATGGGGGAATTATCGATGCGCCCTTGCGTGTCATGAACCCTTATCTTTGGAAAAATACCTTAAGTCTTGCAACACATTTAGGCATTAAAACCTTTCCAGTACGTACTTATATGGCATGTAGCTGGTTGTTTGAAGATAAAACAGAAACGTGGTTAACCACGTCACGCGCACCGATTGGGAATTTCCCGATCATCAATAACCGTAAAGGTTTACAACAATACGGTGTGCGTATCGTGAAAGGCATGCTCCAGCTGAAAACTGCGATTCACCGTTTCTTTAAATCAAAAAACCAGAATATTACGCTCACCGAATTTATTAATAAAAACGACATTGAAGAAGTGTTCTGGCATGGTGCAGTCATGCCTGTGCTGTACACGATCTGTACCTGTAACCCGAAAACCATTGGTGAATGGCCAGCAAAACCGCTATTGGTCTTTTTAAGCCAGTTGACCAGTGGTGTTGAGTTATTACGTTTAAAAGGCGGTACGCCTGCTTTTGTGAATAAGTTGATGGAAGGAATCACAGTGCATAGTGGTGCTGCGGTGACTAAGGTTGAACTGAAAGATGATAAAGTCTTTGTTGAAAATCAGGCAGGTACACAGCAATTATTTGATCGTGTGATTGTGGCAACCCCAACCAATAAAGTGGAAGACTTCCTGAATCCAGAACAGTTTGCTGAAGATTTGCAGCTTTTAAAACAGTTCCGTTTTGAAGAAGGTGACTTGGTCATTCATACCGATGCAACGGTGATGCCGCCACGTCGTAAAGACTGGGCAGTCCTCAGCTATATGATGGATCGTAAATTTACCCGTCAGCAGTTTACCGTGTGGATGAATGCGATTGAGCCAACTTTGGTCGGTAAAAGTCCTGTGTTCCAAACATGGCGTCCAGTGACACCGATTGATCCGAAGAAAGTTATCTCAACGGTGAAATTGAGTCGTGCTGTGGTGAATTCACAAACTGTGGAATTGAGCCAAGAATTGCAGCGTCGCCAAAAAGCACCAGACCGTAAAGTGTATTTCTGTGGTTCTTGGTCTTGTGATGGTTTGCCAATTCTTGAGTCTGCGGTGACTTCAGCGATGCAAATTGCGAAAAATCTGGGTGCGCCAATTCCATTTGTAGGCTTAAAACCAAAACCAGAAGTTGCACCAGAATTAGGTTACTAATTTGCGCTTATTGCAACGGCTCCGCCAAAAACTCCCTCAGCATAAGTATGCGATAGATACAAAAATGCTGGGGGATGCTGCAACACTGGCGTGGAGTAATTTGGGCTTGTGGTCGTCACAAGCCCAAACTTATGTCGAGGCCTGTGAACAGCTTGCAGCACATCTCGCTCAAAGTATTCAGCTCTCAGCACAAGATTGCCTGCTCGATTTAGGCTGTGGGCATGGCGCGAGTTTGCAATATTGGGCACAGCATTATGCAGTGCAGCATATTGAAGCGGTTGAAATACAAACGGCATGTATTGAAAAAATTCAGCAGCAAGCCTTGGCTTGTGTGCGTGAGTTGCATCAGTGCTCGTTTATGAATTTAAATGCGGCAAATTTTGCTCAGAAATTTGATGCCATTGTGTGTTTAGATGCACTTTATCATTATGATCTGCATCAATTTATTCCTCAGATTCCCACACTGTTAAAACCTCAAGGTCGAATTGCTTTTCACACGTTACAGCTCAGTGAGAATTGGTCAAATGCCCATTTTTTGAGTCAGCAACGTGATCAATATTTATTAAAACTGGCAGATGTTCAACTCAAGCATCTAATGTCACAAGCGCAATTACAACAATTACTTGAACAGCAAGGCTTTAAGCAAATCCAAATCCAAATTTTATCTGAACCTGTATTGGCGGGCTTTGCCGATTATGTTCAGCGACAACCTCAATTTCATGGTTTTCAGCAGGACTTGAATGCTTTAAAAATCCAGATGACAGGCAAACTTTGTCAGCAACTTAGACAAAGTCATCGGATTGATTATGTGCAAGTCAGTGCAACTTTGGCTTAATCCAGCGTTGTCCAAAGACATTAATCACTAAGCCTGAAATAATCACGGCAGTCGCAAGCATTTGATTGATGCTGAGATGTTCTCCCAAGAAAATGGCTGCGGTGATCAGTCCCACGACAGGCACGAGCAAGGTCAGTGGTGCAATCATTGAAGTTGGGTATTTGCTGAGTAAGTAACCCCAAAGACCATAGCCCATAATCGTGGCAATAAAAGCCAAATAACCTACCACAAAAATTTGATGCACATGGGCATGCTGCAAGCTCCAAACAATCTTGTCAGAACCTTCAAATATCCATGAGCATAGAAAAAATGGCAAAATGGGAACTAGCGCACTCCAAACCACCAAAGACATTGGGTTGACCTGATGCTGTTGCACAATCACTTTATTGCAAATATTGCCACATGCCCAAGACAACGCGGCAGCAAAAACCAAGAGCAGGGGGATCATCGGAAGATCAGTTTTACTGCCTGTATGCGATTCGACAGCCAGTAAGAGAATACCCAATACTGCAATCGCCATTCCAGCATAATGATGACGCTGGATTTTTTCTTTCAGTAAAGAATGACCAAGCCATAAGGTAAAAAAAGCTTGTGCTTGTAACAGCAATGAAGCCAAACCTGCGGGCATTCCCAAATGAATTGAAAGAAACAGTAAGGCAAACTGCCCAAAACTAATGCTCATGCCATAGGCGATTAACCATTTGAGCGGAATACGAGGCGCACGAATAAAAAATAAGGCAGGAAACGCCACCACACTAAAGCGTAAACCTGCGAGGAGTAAAGGTGGAATTTCTGCGACCCCAAGTTTAATCACAACAAAATTGAGCCCCCACGCGAAAATGATACACAGCGCTAAACAGAGATCTTTAATTGACATGGTCATCATTAGATTTTATCAAATGGTTGAAACGTATTTTAAATACACCCAGTCTAAGCATAGCTTAAAAATT
The DNA here is from genome assembly GCF_008993995.1 of Acinetobacter brisouii. GTDB lineage: Bacteria > Pseudomonadota > Gammaproteobacteria > Pseudomonadales > Moraxellaceae > Acinetobacter > Acinetobacter brisouii_A. Next base: position 17,461 of record NZ_BKNN01000013.1, on the reverse strand, counting down.
GATTTTTAATGCAATAAAAAAAGCCCCAAGTTTTTTCAAACTTGGGGCTTTTTGAATTCGATGGTGCCGACACACGGATTCGAACTGTGGACCTACTGATTACAAGTCAGTTGCTCTACCAACTGAGCTATGTCGGCAACGTGGCGAGAATTCTACTGGATTTGTGTAAAAGGTCAAGCCAAAAAATGAACAATTGATTTAAAGCAGCTTACAAACGCATTTCAATGCCTTGCGCTGCCAAAAATTGCTTCGCTTCAGGAATTGTATGCTGACCAAAGTGGAAAATGCTGGCAGCTAAAACTGCATCTGCGCCACCTTTTAAAATTCCATCAGCCAAGTGTTGCAAATTGCCGACACCACCAGATGCAATGGTTGGAATGGTGACACGGTCATTAATGGCACGCATTAAAGCAATGTCATAACCTGCTTTGGTGCCATCGGCATCCATACTGGTAAGCAGGAGTTCACCCGCACCGTAGTCTGCCATTTTAACTGCCCAGTCAATCGCATCAATGCCTGTGGGTTTACGACCACCGTGAGTAAAGATTTCCCATTGATTGTCACCCGTTTTTTTGGCATCAATCGCAACGACAATACATTGAGCACCAAAACGTTGAGAGGCTTCCTGAACAAATTCAGGGTTAAACACGGCAGCCGAATTAATGCTGACTTTGTCTGCGCCAGCATTGAGTAATAAGCGAATATCTTCAACTTTACGGACGCCACCACCCACAGTCAGAGGAACGAAAACGCTTTCTGCCATACGTTCAACAGTACGATAAGTGGTGTCACGTCCATGATGGGTTGCTGTAATGTCGAGAAAGGTGATTTCATCTGCACCTTGTTCGTTATAACGGCGTGCAACTTCAACAGGATCACCTGCATCACGAATATCTAAAAATTGTACGCCTTTCACTACACGGCCATTGTCCACGTCAAGGCACGGAATAATACGTTTTGCAAGCATTGTGACATCCAAATGTATCGGTCTATGGAAAGAAAGTTCCCGAGAAAGGGTGACATCTTGGTAAACTGTGGCAACATTCTACCAAACTTATTTTGTTTCACGCAGGTTTTCTATGTCGGTTTACACTCCTTTGAGTTTAAATGAAGTTCAGCAATTTTCCGCAGCCTATGGATTGGAGGTGGTTGAGCTGATTCCGATTCAAGGTGGGATTCAAAATACCAACTATTTCATTGTGACTCATGACCAAAAACAGTTTGTACTGACCGTCTTTGAAAATGAAACAGAGCAAAGTGCAGGAGAGTTGGTTCCTGTCTTACAACAGTTAGCAGCACATGGTGTACCTGTCGCTGCACCACTCTCGCATGGCGGGCGTGCGATTCACTATATTGTGGGGAAACCTGCACAAATTGCCCCACGCGTTTGGGGTGAGCATCCTGAGATCACCACAACGGGACAAGTGGCAGAAATTGCCAAAGCGCAAGCTCAACTGCATGTTGCATTGCAAGATTTTCCACTCACCCGTAGCCATAGCCGTGATCATGGGTATTGGGCAGAGATAGGGCAAGATTTAAAAAATAGCATGTCCGTAGCCGATGCTGAGTTATTTGATCAGGTCTATGCGGTATTTGCTGAGTATCAAGCCCAATATCCGCAACGTCCAAAAGGCTGGGTACATTCAGATTTATTCCGTGATAATACGCTATTTAAAGGCGATGAACTGCAAGGCATTCTGGATTTCTTTGAACTGAATTTTGATGAGTTATTGTTTGATGTTGCGATTACCATCAATGATTTTTGTAGCCAGTTCCCAAATGTGGAATTGGATGCTGACAAACTACAAGCCTATTTAGATGCCTATCAGCAGATTCGTGTTTTAACTGACGATGAACAAGCATGCTTGGATGTTTACTTGGCGATGGCAGCATGTCGTTTCTGGTTGTTACGTTTAAATGTTGCTCGTCTGAATGCAGCGCAAGGACGTGGTGGAGACGATGTACACTGTAAAAATCCAAATGAAATGCGCGCGATGCTACAGCAGCGTTTAACTCGATTAAGTCAGGAATCATAACAATGCGTGATCAAGGGCGCTTAGTTGAATGGTTAGATGACAAAGGCTATGGATTTATTCAGCCCAATGATTTGAGTAAGCCACGAGTTTTTTTGCATATCAAAGATTTTGCGCAGCGTGGCCCACGTCCAATTTTAGGCTGCGCACTGGATTACGTGGTGATTGTAGATGAGCGTGGGCGCTTTCGTGCCAAGCAGGTGGTTTATCTAAAAGCCAAGCAAAGTCAGCCTAGTCATCAGCCTCAAACACGAGCGGCAGCATCGAGTTTGCATCCCATCGTGATTGTTATGGTGATTTATGCACTATTTTTATTGTTGGCAGTGGGACTCAAGGCTTTGCCAAGTGGTTTGTTGCTTTATATCCTGCTGATCAATGCGGTGTGTTACTGGCAATATGCGCATGATAAAAAAGCAGCTCAGCAAAAACAGCGTCGTGTTCCTGAGCAAACACTGCATATTTTGTCTTTGCTTGGAGGATGGCCTGCTGCATGGTTTGCACAACAAAAGTTACGTCATAAAACTCAAAAACAACCATTTCGCCAAATTTATTTTGCGACCATTGTGCTAAATATCATATTGTTATGTATAGTTATAGCATTCTTTCCAAAATTCATACATTAGATAAGGAGAGTTAAATGTACATTGATAGCGAACTACAGGCGAAAAAGAATCTCACCTTATTGCTGTATGTGCTGTATGGTTTTGCAATTTTTTCCGCGGGGATTTTGGCAATCGTTGCCTTGATTGTGAATTATGTCAAACGTGATGCGATGCACGGTACGATTTATGCCAGTCATTTTACTTGGCAGATTCGTACGGTGTGGTGGTACTTGTTTTGGAATATTCTGGGTCTATTGCCTTTTGGGTATTTGTTTTTTAGTTTTGATCAGCCTGATGTGTTTATTGGTGGATTATTTGCCGCACTGGTGTTTTGGGTGGTGGTGGCAACAGTTTCTTGGATTTGGATTGTCTATCGAGCAGTGCGTGGCGTGATTGCTCTGAATGATGAACAACCGATGTATCAGAATTAAAAAAAGAGCTCAGATGAGCTCTTTTTTATAAGCTTGAATTAGATCAAAATTTTGTCTTCATCAAGTAAGATTTGTGCATCACGTAAGTTGAGTGTGCCTTCATAAATTGCACGACCTGTGATTGCGCCAAGAATGCCTGATTTACCTTTTAATGCACGAACATCTTCAAGATCGGTTACGCCACCTGAAGCAATAATCGGTAAGCCACAGTAGTCTGCAAGTGCCACAGTTTGCTCAACATTGACACCTTGCATCATGCCATCACGGGCGATGTCGGTATACACAATGCTCGATACACCTGCATCGGCAAAGCGTTTTGCCAAATCAGTTGCTTTCAAGTCAAGCACATTTGCCCAACCATCTGTCGCAACGTAACCGTCTTTGGCGTCGATACCGACAATGATGTGACCTGCAAATTTCTTGCATGCTTCTTCTACAAACTCGGGTTCTTTCGCCGCTTTTGTACCAATAATCACAAAAGAAACGCCAGCTTCCAAATAGTGCTCAATAGTTTCAAAAGAGCGAATCCCACCACCGATTTGAATCGGTAAATCTGGGTGTGCTTTGGCAATCGCTTCAACCACGCCTTTATGAATCGGTGTTCCTGCAAAAGCACCATTCAGATCAACCAAATGCAAGCGACGTGCGCCTTCATTTACCCAATGGGTTGCTGTTGCCACTGGATCGTCAGAGAAAACGGTATCATCTTCCATACGGCCTTGTTTTAAGCGAACACATTTACCATCTTTCAGGTCAATCGCTGGGATGATGAGCATGCTGTAGCACCTTATTAAAATTGCAATCTAAGAATGGGATTTATCTTAGCAAACTATTTTTAAATCCTTAATCCTTAATCACTTGGATTTTTAATTTTCTGCAAAGCCAAATAAACCTGCAAACTGGCATAGGCATCATTGGCTGCATAGCGTTTTTGCATTAAAGATAAGGGTTGTTGACTCCAGTTCGATACAGTAACACGATGTGGCTTGGCTAAATATTGCTGCAAAATCAATGCAACAGCAGTTTGAATACCCACCTGATTGTCATAGCCAAAGTCTTTGAATTGATGAGATAGATCGAACAGTCCTTCCAGTTTAAGCTGATGCTTATGCAGCAATTTTTTATCATTTTTTAAACCGAATCCCACTTTGAGAATCTTCGGATTGGCGAGTAATGCTTTGAGTGCAGGCTGTTGAAACTGCGAGTATGGGAATAAAAATGTGTATTCGGGTGTTGCGATCTGAATCAGATGTGGTCCTGTTTGCACTTCACTCTTTTGAAAAGTGGGTTTGCTTTCCGTGTCAAAACCGACACAGTTGAGTGTTTCGAGCTGTTGCTCAAAGAGTAAAACCTGTTCAGGTTGCTTAACATCAATCATCTGTTGATCGCTTACCCCTTGAAAAGCAGGCAGTTGAGACAGTGTGGCTTTATCTAAAGGCATACAAAAGGCAAAAAAATCGACCTAGATACTATAGGTCGATTTATTCACTTCTGGAAAGAATTAAATATCCCATTCCACAAAGTTTTTGAGCAGTTGCAAGCCTGCGGTATGACTTTTTTCAGGGTGGAACTGTGTCGCAAACAAGTTTTCTTTCAAGATTGCAGTACAGAACTCAATTCCGTAGTCACACGTTGCAGCGACAACGTTTGCATCTTTCGGTTCAACATAATAGCTATGCACAAAGTAGAAGCGGGCATCTTGTGCGATGTCTTTCCACATTGGATGACTTGGGTCACGTTGATGGACTTGGTTCCAACCCATATGTGGCACTTTTAAACCTTCAATTTTTGGAAAATGTTTCACCACACCTTCAAAAATACCGAGTGCTTCACTACCGCCATTTTCTTCCGAGCTTTCAAGCAACGCCTGCATGCCGACACAAATTGCGAGTACAGGTTTATTGAAAGCGGCATTACGAATCACGTCATCAATGCCTGCTTCACGCATCCCCTGAATACAGTCGCGCATAGCACCAACGCCAGGGAACACGATTTTATCAGCTTGAGCAATCAGTTTAGGATCATTGGTCACATCAACCGTTGCACCGACATATTCTAGGGCTTTTGCCGCAGAGTGAAGATTGCCCATGCCATAGTCAAGTAAAGCGATACGGGTCATTACAAGCTCCCTTTAGTTGATGCGATACTGTCAGCAGCACGCGGATCAACTTCACACGCCATACGTAAAGCACGCGCAAAGGCTTTAAACACGCTTTCAATTTGGTGGTGGCTATTTTTACCTTTCAGGTTATCAATATGTAGCGTCATCAGGGCGTGATTGACAAAACCTTGGAAAAACTCGGAGAATAAATCGACATCGAATGTACCAATGCGTGCGCGGGTAAATGGAATATCCATAAATAAGCCAGGACGGCCAGAAATATCCACAACAACACGTGATAAAGATTCATCAAGAGGTGCGTAGAAATGTCCGTAGCGGCGTATGCCTTTTTTGCTACCAAGCGCTTGAGCAAATGCCTGACCGAGTGTGATGCCACAATCTTCAACAGTATGGTGATCGTCAATTTCCAGATCGCCGTCGCAATGGATGTCGATGTCGAACAGACCATGTCGCTTGATTTGATCAATCATATGGTCTAAAAAGGGAACACCAGTATTTAATGTGCCTTGACCCGTACCATCGAGGTTAACCCGAACTCGAATTTTGGTTTCGTTGGTATTTCTGACCACTTCACTGATACGTTGCGTCATAGACACATTCCTCAAAAACGTCAAATTTTGCGATAAAAATAGCTGTGCGATTGAACACAGCATATTAATTTGCTCAGGAGGGTTAATCAATGCCTATTACCGTACATGCTTATACTTCTCTTCCAAGTGAAGATATACGCAATCAGCTTGAGCGTTTATATGACACCAGCCCTGAATTTAGCGATGGGCAAGATGCAATTGATCAACTTGAACACAATCTCACTCAGTATACCTTACTTTATACTGCAGAATTTAATAGCCGTATTATTGGTGCAATTTGGTGTCGTGGAACAGGTGAAGAACGGACTTTAGAATATATCGTTGTTCACCCAGCCAATCGTGGACGTGGGGTTGCTGAACGTTTGGTGGCTGAAGCGTGTCGTATGGAAAAAGATAAACAAGCGCTACGTTTTATTCCGGGTTGTGGTGCAATACACCGCTGTTTAGTTCATTTGGGGCAGTTATCTGTGGCAACGACGCCACAACAATAAAATGAAAAAAAATGATTTAATACTTGACGTTTTTAGAATTAAGTTGTTTAATACGCCCACATTGGCGCGATAGCTCAGTCGGTAGAGCAACGGATTGAAAATCCGTGTGTCCCCAGTTCGATCCTGGGTCCCGCCACCATAATTTGTGTTTTCAATCCCTGATTCCTAAATCAGGGATTTTTTTTGCTTAAAGCTTAGCCAAATAGTATTAAAAACAAAATTTTACGTTGACACAATGCTGAAGTTCAGGCTTAATACTTTGCATTCGGCGCGATAGCTCAGTCGGTAGAGCAACGGATTGAAAATCCGTGTGTCCCCAGTTCGATCCTGGGTCCCGCCACCATATTCGAAAAGCCCCAAACTTAAGTTTGGGGCTTTTTTTATGTTTGTTATTTTCTATTTTGTTTTATGATGCAAGAACCACAAAGATAAAAATATGTAAACAATAATCATTTTCAAATAGAATAAAGAATTATTGTTGTTGAGCATGGATATGCCAGAGAACATCAAAAAAAGTTTAGATGAATTACATGCAAGTGTTTCGGTTCCTGAGGTGCATGCAGGATTTTTTAAAAAATTATGGGCATTTTCTGGGCCAGGTGTACTTATTGCCGTTGGGTATATTGATCCCGGCAACTGGATTACTGCGATTCAAGGTGGGGCACTTTACGGATATTTGCTGCTGTTTGTGATTTTAATTTCAAGTTTGATTGCCATGCTATTGCAAGCTTTATGCGGCAAGTTAGGTATTGTCACAGGTATGGATCTCGCGCAAGCGACACGTGCGTGGGTTGGTTCAAAATATGCTTGGATACTGTGGTTATTTGCTGAACTTGCCATTATGGCAACCGATCTGGCTGAAGTGATTGGGACAGCAATTGCCTTTCATTTATTGTTTGGAGTTTCATTATTTTGGGGAGTGGTGTTGACTCTGTTAGATACATGGCTGCTCTTTGTGTTGTTATCAAAAGGAATCCGAAAGCTTGAAGCAGTCGTTTTTGTATTAATCCTGACGGTTTTTGCAATCTTTGCTTATGAGGTCGTACTTGCTAAACCGAATGTGAGCAGTATTGTGCAGGGCTTCTTACCCAGTCCAACGATTTTGACCGCAAAGCTTGAAGGGCATGATTCTGCATTGTTGATTGCATTGGGAATTGTTGGGGCAACAGTCATGCCGCATAACCTGTATTTACATTCAGCTTTGGTTCAGTCACGTAATTATGTGCGCTCAGATCGGCAGCATTTACGTGAGGCAATTCGTTTTGCGACATGGGATTCGAATTTACAATTAAGCTTTTCTTTTATCATTAACTGTCTACTGTTGGTTTTAGGCGCAGCATTGTTTTTTGGGCATAGTTTACCAAATACAGGTCATTTTTCTGCACTGTATGCCTCTTTACAAGATAAAAATATCGTCGGGTCAATTGCCAGTGAAACATTAGCAATCCTGTTTGCAATAGCTTTACTTGCTTCAGGGCAGAACTCAACGATTACAGGAACATTGACTGGACAAGTGGTGATGCAGGGCTTTTTGCAACTGAAAATTCCTGCATGGGTACAGCGTGGGATGACACGTAGTATTGCGATCCTACCTGTATTGCTGTGCTTGTATATTTGGGGGGATCGTGAGCGTGCTTTAGAAAATCTGCTGGTTTATTCTCAGGTATTTTTAAGTTTAGCTTTGCCGATGTCGATGATTCCTTTAATTTATCTGACTTCAAGTTCAAAAGTGATGGGAGAATTTGTAAATTCAAAGTTCACCAAAGTGCTGGTGATATTATCTGCAGCACTTTTAATCGGTTTAAATTTATTGTTGATTATAGAATTTATGTTTTCCTAATCCTGAATCAGGCGTTTACCCAAACAAACGGTTTCAACTTCCTCGTAACCGAGCTGATCATAGAACTGACTGACCGCAAGATTTTCCTGCCGCACCAGTAATTGAACTTTGGGACAACCTAAAGCAGTCAGGCGATTTTCCATCTGTTGCATGAGTGCCGTAGCAACACCTAAGCGCTGATAATGTGGATGTACAGCTAAATAATGAATCCAGCCACGATGTCCGTCATAGCCTCCCATAATTGAGGCTATCAAACGCTGATCTTTTTCTGCAACTAAGAATAAACCATCTTTCTGCTGTAGTTTACGAAAGGCATCAATTTCTGGATTATTCCATGGGCGGGTCAGATTGCACATTTCCCACAGTGAAACGAGGTCTTCAATATCTTGGTCTTGAACTTGGCGAATGACGAACATAATTTTTATATCATTAGAATGGTTCTAATTAAAATAATCAAAAAATTCGGGTTGTGTAAGGTATTTTAGACAAAAGAAAAGAGGCATGTAACAACATGCCTCTTTTTAAAGATTCAGTCTAAAACTGAATTAAGGCAGCATTTTGCCTTTTTCTTCAAAGTTAGTGTGCCACTCAACTGCTTCTTTAAGTAGGTGAGGGGTATGACCACCTTTTGCACAAGCACGGTCAAAGTAGTCATTCAACGCAGCTTGGTAGTCAGGGTGTACACAGTTGTCGATAATCACGCGTGCGCGCTCACGAGGTGCAAGACCACGAAGGTCAGCAAGACCTTGTTCAGTCACTAAAATATCAGTGTCGTGTTCTGTGTGGTCAACGTGGCTCACCATTGGAACAACAGAAGAAATGTCACCGCCTTTCGCAATTGATTTGGTGACGAAAATTGCAAGGTGAGCATTACGTGCGAAGTCACCAGAACCACCAATACCATTCATCATTTTGGTGCCGCCAACGTGTGTTGAGTTCACGTTACCGTAAATATCGAACTCAAGTGCAGTGTTGATCCCGATAATGCCTAAACGACGTACCAATTCTGGATGGTTAGAAATTTCTTGTGGACGAAGTACAAATTTGTCTTTGTATGCTGCAAGGTTGCCAAATACACGCTCGCCACATTTTGGAGAAAGTGTCATTGAACAGCCTGAAGCAAATTTCATTTTACCAGCATCAATCAACTCGAAAGTACAGTCTTGTAGTACTTCTGAGTACATAACAAGGTCTTCAAAGCTCGAGTGTTTAAAACCAGTCAATACAGCATTGGCAATTGAACCAATCCCTGCTTGAAGTGGTGCAAGGTTATGCGGTAAACGACCTTCAGCCACTTCTTTTTCAAAGAAGTCGATCAAGTGGTTAGCAATTGCTTGAGTTTCTTCGTCTGGATCAGTCACGTTTGATGGTGAATCTGGAATATCGTTAAATACGATACCCACAACTTTGGCTGGATCAAACTTGATGCCTTTTGTACCAATGCGTTCTTCAACATGCGTTAAAGGCACTGGACCACGATTTGGACGTGATTCAGGAATATAAATGTCATGTGCACCTTCAAATTCAGTACTTACAGACGTATTGATTTCGATGATGAGTTTGTCAGCAAATTCAACAAAACTTGCAGAGTTACCTACAGACGTTGTTGGAATGATGAAGTTGTCTTCTGAAATCGCAACCGCTTCAATGACCGCGATATCTGGGCGTTTTAAAGTCAGGTTACGCATTTGTTCAACAGTTTCAGACAAATGCTGGTCAATAAACATCACTTGACCGTTATTGATGGCTTTACGAAGTGTATTGTCCACTTGGAATGGCATACGACGTGCTAAAGCACCAACTTCTGTGAGTTGTTTGTCTAAATCATTACCTAAGCTTGCGCCTGTAATTAAAGATATTTTTAAAGGATTTGTTTTTGCGCGCTCAACCAAAGCCAAAGGTACTGCTTTTGCTTCACCAGCACGAGTAAAACCGCTCATCCCTATTGTCATACCGTCTTGAATTAATTCTGCTGCTTGCTCGGCTGAAATGACTTTGTCATGTAATGAAGCTAAGCGAATACGATCTAATGACATGTTCTACTCTCAAAAAAAATGGATTTTTAAGTTATGCAGAGGCGATTCTACCCTTTGAATCACGAATTTTCATGCTTGTTAGGCTAAGGTCTAATTTTTAAAATAAATATAAATATCAAGAAAATAAATGATTTTTAAGGTTTTGAAAATCATCAATAAATAAAAAAGAAATCAAACGTTTGTCTAATAATTTTTTGATGAAAAAACAGACATATTATTTCGGTTTTGTAATGTCTTTTACCCAGTGTTCAAAAAGGGGCTTGAACTTTTATGAATTTTCAGATTTAGGTAGAGGGAGTGAAATAATCGCTTCAAAGCCACCTTCAGCACGATTACGCAAAATCAGTTCACCCTGATGAATATCCACAATTCGTTTCACAATCGCGAGTCCTAAACCGCTGCCCTGAATTGTGCGGGCGCTATTGCCGCGTACAAAAGGCTGCATCAGGTCATCAATTTGATCTTCAGGAATACCTTCGCCATGATCAGCTACACAAATTTTGATGCTCTCGGCATCAGAACTTGCAGACAGTTCAATAGGTTCAGCACCATAGCGTTTGGAATTGTTAATCAGGTTACCAATCAAGCGTTTTAGCGACAGGCTGCGAGCAGGAATAATCGGAAGAGGCTCTGGTGTGAAGCGAATATCGAGTGGTTTAAACTGGACAACTAATTCTTGTAGTAATGTATTGATATTGGTATCTGAGAGTTCTTCATCAGATCCATCACGCATATAAGAAATGAACTGATTTAAAATCGCATCCATATCTTCAACATCGTAAATTAGCCCATCCCGTAAAAATTCATCGGGGAGCATTTCAGCGGTCAGACGAATACGGGTCAGTGGTGTGCGTAAATCATGTGAAATTCCTGCAAGCATAATACGGCGGTCTTTTTCGATTTGCTCAAGCGTGTAAATCATATGATTAAAGGCTTGGTTGACTTCGCGAATTTCAAGAGGTCCATGATTGGTTGCCAAGAAAGGTGCTTTGCCTGTTTTACTGTAGCTATTGGCTGCATTTTGCAAGCGTTTGAGTGGTCGGTTTAGCTGGCGTACTAAAGTTAAAATGATCACCGCAGAGAAAATTGGGACACCCAAGAACCAAACTAAAATCAATTCTAAGCTGTAGTTGGCATAGTTTTTTAGCGGTTCACGAACCCAAGCACCATGCATACTTGGCGTTTGTACCCAAATACTCGGGGTTGGCTTGAATTTAAAGAAGACCGTGACATCTTGAGGATTGGCACTGATTTGTTCAGCTAAACTTTTTTCAATACGATCTGTGAAAAAGTCAGCGATGGGCTTGTCAACAATTGCAGGGAATTTACGCTTATCGGTAATAAACTCCACACCCAAGCGTTTGTTGAGCCATGTATCAACAGGAATTTCCTGCCCATTGTGTAAGATTTTAAAATTTGGGTTATGAATAATTTCAGATTCAATTGCCAAATAACCCGCGTGTTGCTGGAGTTCAGGCAAGTATAAGGTACGCCAAATGAACCATAACGACATAAACAAACTAAAGCACACTACAAAAGTCACAAGAACTGTGGTGCGCAGCGCAGCCGAACGCGGTTTTAGTTTATCTAAAAAGCGTTCAAATTGGGTTCGTGGTTTGGCATAGTAACCCGAAGAATCGAGAACAATATTATTCTTCGGGTTATTTGGTTCAGCTGTCACGTAAGACCGCCCTAATTATTCGGCACCATCTGGAACAAACACATAACCGACGCCCCAAACGGTTTGAATATAGCGGGCACGTGCTGGATTATCTTCAATCAAACGGCGCAAGCGGGAAACCTGTACGTCAATTGAACGTTCCATTGCACCCCATTCACGACCACGGGCAAGGTTCATGAGCTTGTCACGGGTCAACGGTTCACGCGGATGCTGTACCAGTGCTTTAAGGACAGCAAACTCACCTGTAGTTAAGGTGACCACTTGACCTTCACGAGTCAAGGTGCGAGTCGACAAGTCGAGTGACCAAGGACCAAAACTCACCACTTCCATATGCTGGCTTGGCGCACCAGGCACTTCACGCACTTGGCGACGCAAAATAGCGCGGATACGTGCAAGCAATTCATTTGGGTTAAATGGCTTTGGCAAATAGTCATCTGCACCTGCATCTAGACCAGAGATACGGTCAGAATCGCTACCACGTGCAGTCAACATAATGATTGGCGTATCGATATTCGATTGGCGTAAACGACGGCAGATGCTTAAACCATCTTCCACAGGTAGCATGAAATCGAGCACAATTAACGAAAACAACTCACGTTGTAACAGGCGATCCATTTGAGTGGCATCGTGAGCAGTTTTCACGACAAAGCCTTTATCTTCTAAAAAGCGTTGCAACAAAGTACGAAGACGGACGTCATCATCTACGACCAAAATTCGTTCAACGCGATCGGTGTCGTGAAGTGCGACATCTTTATTGTCAGCAGGTACCACTAAACTCATGAAGTGCTCCCTTGATTATCATTTATATAATAGTCGATGCTTTGAGTATAATGCTTTCATATTACTTATGGCTATGTATTAATTTGCTCAAATTAACAAATATATACAGTCGCCTACGATATTTTACCTAATTTTTATTCAATTGATTTTATTCAGCTCTTTTTCTAAAAAGCAAGTGACAGCAACAACGGAAAAACCAAGAAACAACTGAATGATGATGATAATTTTAGTTTTTCGGCATAATTTCTGTAGATTTTACGAGCATGGTCTTTATAATCACTGCTTTTAGTTCTATTCCTTATGGGATCAAACACGATGACTGACCTCGTTCAGCAGTTGGCAAGCGAGCTTGCCGTACGTCCGAACCAAGTAGAAGCTGCGATTCGCTTAATTGATGAAGGCGCAAGTGTTCCGTTTATTGCCCGCTACCGTAAAGAAGTCACCCAAGGCTTAGACGATACACAACTGCGTCAGCTCGATACGCGCTTGAGTTATTTGCGTGATCTCTACGAGCGTCGTGAAAAAGTAATTCAATCATTACAAGAACAAAACAAGCTCAATGATGATTTATTGGCACGCGTGAATGCGGCAGAAACCAAGAATGCGCTTGAAGAAATCTATGCGCCATACCGCCCAAAACGTACCAGCAAATCGTTCAAAGCACGAGAGGCAGGTTTAGGTGATGCAGCAGAGAAAATCTTGACAGAACAGCTTGAGCCAGTGGCTGCGGTTGCAGGTTTTGAACATGTGGACTACCCAGATGTTGATAGTCAGCTCGATGCGGTTCAACACATTATTATTGATGACTGGGCGCAAAATATTGCACTGACCACAGAATTAAAAGCGCTATTTGCAAAAACTGCCATTTTAAAAAGTGCAGTGGCTTCGGATGAGAAAAAAGAAGTTGGCAAAAAGTTCCGCGACTACTTCGAATTTTCAGAAAATCTGAACAAAGTACCATCGCATCGTTTATTGGCGATGTTGCGTGGTCGCCAAGAAAATGTCTTGGGCTTAAAGGTTGATGGTGAAGATGATGCAGCGATTGCTCGTATCGAAACTGAATACAATCTCGATCAAGTTCAGCCACAAGCTCGTCAGGATTTCTTAAAGCACACAGCAAAACTGTTCTGGTTGGGTAAACTACGTCCGCAAATCGAGCATTCTTTACTGACTGAAAAACGCTTAGCGGCTGAAGCTGAAGCAATGAACGTATTTGCTGAAAACTTACGTCATTTGTTGTTGTCTGCACCAGCGGGGACGCGTTGTACACTGGGTGTCGACCCTGGTATTCGTACAGGCGTGAAACTGGCGGTTGTGAACCAGTCGGGCGATGTGGTTGCACACAGCACGATTTACCCATTTGCACCCAAAGAAGATAAAGCAGGTTCAATTGCTGAGTTAGCGCGTCTTTGCCGTGAACATCAGGTTGAACTGATTGCGATTGGTAATGGCACAGCAAGCCGTGAAACTGAAGCTGTGGTTGCTGAAATGATGGCGCAAAATACCGATCTTCAATTGACCCGTATTACGGTCAGTGAAGCTGGTGCATCCGTCTATTCAGCTAGTGAGCTTGCATCACAGGAATTGCCAGAACTAGATGTTTCAATTCGTGGTGCAGTGTCGATTGCACGTCGTTTACAAGATCCATTGGCTGAGCTTGTAAAAATTGATCCAAAATCAATTGGTGTAGGTCAGTATCAACACGATGTGAATCAAACAGGTTTAGCAAAAACGCTGGATGCAGTGGTTGAAGACTGTGTGAACGCGGTGGGTGTAGATGTAAATACAGCATCGGCAGCAATTTTGGGTTATATCGCGGGTCTAAACAAAGCGATTGCACAGCAAATTGTGGACTATCGTAAAGAAAATGGTCGTTTCGATACGCGTCAAGGCTTGAAAAAAGTGCCTCGTTTAGGTGAGCGTACTTTTGAACAAGCGGCAGGTTTCTTACGTATTCAGGATGGTGCTGAACCATTAGATGCTTCTGCGGTTCACCCAGAAAGTTATGGTTTGGTTGAAAAAATCGTCGCAGCCAAAGCAATGACAGTGAAAGATATGATCGGGAATACCGAGATTATCCGTCAGGTCGATGCGGATCAGTTTGTCGATGAGCAGTTTGGTCTGCCAACCATTAAAGATGTTTTGGCTGAACTTGAAAAACCAGGTCGTGATCCACGTCCAGAATTCCGTACAGCGAAGTTCCGTGAAGACATCACGGAAGTTGCACAGTTGACTGAAGGCATGGAGCTTGAAGGTGTCGTGACCAATGTCACGAACTTTGGTGCTTTCGTGGATGTCGGCGTGCATCAGGATGGTTTGGTGCATATTTCTGAATTGGCGAATGAATTTGTTTCTGATCCGCATAAAGTGGTAAAACCAGGTCAAATTGTGAAAGTTCGTGTGATTCAGGTCGATGCAGAGCGTCATCGTGTGAATTTGAGTATGCGTCCAGAAGGTTCTCAAGCGCCTGCGAAACCACAGCGTCAACCACGCCGTGAGCAGTCTGCTGATCAGGCGGATCGTAAACCAAAACGTCCGCAGCAACCACGTAAAGAGCAGGGCGATCGTCCACAGCGTCAAGGTGGTCAGAAGCCACAAGGCAATAAACCACAAGAACAGAAAATTGGTGGTTTAGGTGCGCTGTTGCTGCAAGCAGGGATTAAAGGTTCAAAATAATTTGAACTGATGAAACCTCCCTTCGGGGAGGTTTTTTTATGCAATTAAATTAAAAAAATTGAAAGAAGAAAGGCATAACAATCATGGATATTGAAACTTTAAAGCTACTGGCACATTACAATATTTGGGCAACCACAAAACTGAATCAGACTTTAGCCGATGTGAGTGATGCTGATTTTTATCGGGATATTGGCTTATTTTTTAAAAGTATTTTTGGGACTTTAAATCATGTATTGCTTGGTGAGCATGCGCTTTGGTTTGCACGTTTTGCAGAAGGACATTCACCAACATTAACGCTAAATACGATTGTTAAACAAGATCGGCATGTGCTGGTTCAGGCATTGCAGGAGAAAGCCAGCAATTGGTTAATATTCCTAGATGAGCTTGATCCTCAGCGTTTGACAGGAACTTTGGATGATCAAACTTCAACAGGTCAGCCGAAATCCTTGCCTTATGCAGCGACTTTATTGCATGTGTTTAATCATGGTACACATCATCGTGGACAGATCAGCGCAGCCTTAACGGCAATGGGATATCCATGTCTAGAATTGGACTTGGTATATATGTTGGTTGAACAACAAAATCGTTGAGGATGGAATAATGACCAAGCCTATCTACTAGACTTGGTCAGCTGAGTCATTACCAATGCTCACCAGGGAACAAACGTGCATACGTGCGTTGCAACAAATTCAATTTTTCCTGTTCGCCGACTGAAGCGCTAGAGCTAGGGAATAGGTTAAAGCCAATCGACATTAACTTATTATTAATTTCAGGTGCAATCGCATACGTCAATGAAGACAGGTAACCCAAGTGCGTGGCAATTTTCTTCGGTCTTTTCACAATCGCATAGGCCACCAAATCCGCTGCCTGCTCAGGTGAAAGCGTTGGGACATATTTATAAATTTTGGTCGGTGCAATCATTGGCGTGCGTACCAATGGCATATACACCGTGGTAATCGAAATTTTATGTGAGTGTACTTCGGCAGATAAACAACGGCTAAATGCATCGAGAGCCGCTTTAGACGCCACATAAGCAGAAAACCGAGTCGCGTTGGCAAGTACACCAATTGAGCTGATGTTAATAATTTGCCCATTTTTACGGTTAATCATGTGTGGCAAAATATTTAACACTAAACGCACAGCACCAAAGTAGTTCAGCTGCATGGTGCGTTCAAAGTCATGGAAGCGGTCAAGCGATTCATGCACAGCACGGCGAATCGAGCGTCCTGCATTGTTAATCAAAATATCAATATGATCGACATCGGCTAAAATCTGCTTAGATACGGCATCAATCGCGTCCATTTCATTGAGATCGCAAGGATAAACAGAAGCTTTGCCACCTGCTTGTTCAATTTCCGCTTTAACTTCTAAAAGTTTTTCTTCTGTTCTCGCAATTAAAAGTACATGTGCGCCTGCACTTGCTAGTCTTTTAGCGACAGTCATGCCAATGCCACTTGAAGCACCTGTGACTAATGCAATTTTGTCATGCACCTTATCTTGGAATAGTTTTTCAAGTTTCTTATTCACGTGTTTAGCCTGCCTCGATTCAATCTAAAGGAAATAGAGTATGTAATTATTCTATGGGATATTGCTGGCTTTCTTGAAATAAAAACGTCAAGATTGCTAAAAAAGCATACAACCAATATTGAGAGGAAATCTAGAGATAAGGGTATGAATTTATAAACAATAAATAGAGTAAATACTCTATTTATTATGTGGGTTAGATGATTAAAACATGAAATTGCCCAACGGTCTAGCACAGGTCAAAGAGATGCACTCAAAGCAGGCAACTTCATTTGAATTAACCAGCATTTAACGCTTGTGCAAGGTCTGCAATCAAGTCATCAATATGCTCAATTCCGATGGATAAACGCACCATGTCGACACTGACTCTAGCGGCTTTCAGTTCATCAGGATTGAGTTGGCGGTGTGTGGTCGTAGCAGGATGGCAGGCTAAACTTTTGGCATCGCCAATATTTACAAGGCGCGTAAATAGTTGCAGGGCATCAATAAAGCGTGTGCCACCCGCCAAGCCATCTTGTACACCAAAAGTTGACATCCTCCCCGACCTAAAGGACGGGGATTCCCCCTGCGAGACGCTCATGTCCGAGCGCGAGAATATTCAGTGCTGAGTTTATGTCTCGATCATGGAGCGTACCGCACTCCATGCACTGCCATT
>NZ_BKNN01000012.1 GCF_008993995.1 Acinetobacter brisouii | reverse complement strand
ATACTTTTTCAAAAAATTAATCATCAAAAAATATGTATTTATGTGATTATAACTAAGTTTTTTATACGGTTCTGCTTGTGATTTGCTATACTACTGCGCTTTTCAAAAATTAGGTTTATTTCATGGCAACATTATCTATTCAAGAACGCAAACGCCTTCGCCAAATTGGTCATGCGCTTAACCCTGTCGTGATGGTGGGTGGTTCTGGCCTTACTGATAGCGTGATTGAAGAAGCCGTTCGCGCTTTAACAGATCACGAACTTATTAAAATTAAAGTGGCAGGTGAAGACCGTGATGCACGCGCAGAAGTTATCGATGCTTTAGCGCAAGCGACCCAAGCAGAAGTTGTACAAAAGATTGGTAAAATTGCTTTGCTTTATAAAAAGGCAGCAAAACAAAATCCAAAACTATCAAACCTTGTTCGTCACGCGCATTTAGCAAACTAAGAGTCCTGTATGGCAAGTTACGAGCTGCAAGCTTTTCAGCGCTTTCATGATATTTCATTGGTTGGCGCTATTGAGTACCAAGCACCTTATACGCTTAACCTTGGTTTTTGGCTGCGTGACCCTTTACAATTGATTCAATGGCCAAGTCTATGTGCAGCACATCCTCGACAAGATTTTCTATGGGAAAAGACCTGTTTTGAGCTGTTTATTGGGGTTAAACATGAAGATTTTTATCGTGAAATAAACCTATCTCCATCCCAAGCTTGGCAAGTTTATCAATTTGAAGAGTATCGCTATCCTGAAAGCATGCCTCCACAACTTGCACAAGATATTGAACTGTTAAACTTGCAGCGCACCCATTACGGACTTAATGCGACACTCGATTTGAGTCAATTTATGCAACAGCATCGACTCAAATGGCATGACCTGTTTATGGGAATGACTGCAGTTCTTGATACAACTCAAGGCATGCATTTTTATGCAATGCAGCATAGCAGCCCTGAAGCTGACTTTCACAACAAACGTGACTGGCTTCATCATTTCTAAGTATAAAAAAACGGGCAAATTTGCCCGTTTTTTATAACTAAAGTGATCTCACTTTACTTCTTCAGTTTCTTTCTCTGGCTTTTCTTCCACCTTTTTGTCTTCTGAATCTTTCACTTTATGCCATGCCTCTACCGCATTGGTTTTGGTACGGTGCAGCGTTTCTGTCACATGTTCTTTGTGTTTTGCAGAAAATTGAGAAACGTCTTCTTTTACTTCTTTACTAATCTTCGAAAATTCTTCAACAATCGAGGCAAATTCGATTTTGACAACTTCTTTAAGTTCAATTAAATCATCTTGCGACAAAGTAAATTTGTCACGAAAATCATTAAAATGAAGCAAGAAATCTTCTTTTAATTTCTTGACTTGCTCTTGAAAAGAAGCGCTTGCATCTTTAGCTTCAGATTGAATTTCAGTCGCCTGTTCCGCAGCCTTTTCTTTCACCTCTTCAAATTTTGCTTCAGCTGCTTCAACTTTCTTTTCAACTTTAGCCTTCACCTCTGTTGCGGCTTGCTCAAGCTGTTCTGTTTTTTCTTGTAGAGTCGTTTTCGTCGCCATGAGTGCGCTCCTTATTTATACAAAATCAATTGCAGTATTGCTGTTACCCAATCTACCAAAGCGATGTTTTTTTAAACATAAAATTGTCGGACAATTAACGAATTCTCACATAATGACATTGCTTTTTTGCAGTTCACTACAAATCCTGAGCACAGTGCTTTTGTCTGATTGATTATTTATAAATAACGTGGACTTTCTTTGCCTATATGCGTACAATACGTTTTTAAGTTACAAGCGAGCAGACCAAAGGAGGGCATGTTTTTAGGCAGCCATCTTTTTTATGTCTACTCGCTTTTTTACAGCTTAAAATTCAGGAGCTTTGGTTTGAGCACCCCCGCCATTTTAGCCCTCGCAGATGGAACTATCTTTAAAGGTACCTCTATCGGCGCTACGGGATGTACGACTGGTGAAGTCGTTTTTAATACTGCCATGACTGGCTATCAAGAAATTCTTACTGACCCAAGTTATGCACAACAACTTGTGACATTAACTTATCCGCATATCGGAAATACAGGTTGTAACGCAGAAGATTCTGAATCAGGTCGTATCCATAAAGTATGGGCGAACGGTTTAATCATCCGCGATCTTCCATTACTTCACAGTAATTTCCGTGCAGAACAATCTTTAGGTGAATATCTTGCACAGCATAATGTTGTTGCAATTGCTGACATTGATACCCGTAAATTGACACGTATTTTACGTGAAAAAGGTGCACAAAACGGCTGTATCCTTGCCGGTGAAAACATCACTGAAGAGCAAGCTTTAGAAAAAGCACGTGAATTTGGCGGTCTCAATGGTTTAGACCTTGCTAAAGAATGTTGCGATCCTGAAGGCTTTGAATGGACTGAAGGTTCATGGGCTTTAGGTCAAGGCTTTGCACAACCTGAATTTAAATATCATGTCGTTGCATATGACTACGGTGTCAAAACCAACATCTTACGTATGCTCGCAGACCGCGGTTGTAAGTTGACTGTTGTACCTGCGCAGACTCCTGCTGAGAAAGTTCTCGCATTAAATCCTGATGGCGTATTTTTGTCGAACGGTCCTGGTGACCCAGCGGCATGTGACTACGCAATTGAAGCTGTAAAAACTATCGTTGAAACCACAACTTTACCTGTATTTGGTATTTGTTTAGGTCATCAAATCCTTGCTCTCGCTTCTGGTGCAAAAACCATCAAAATGAGCCATGGTCACCACGGTGCAAACCATCCTGTGCAAAATCTTGAAACAGGGACAGTGATGATTACATCACAAAACCACGGTTTCGCAGTGGATGCAGATACTCTTCCAGCGAACTTAAAAGCAACACATAAATCGTTGTTTGACGGCACGCTACAAGGTATCCACCGCACAGATAAACCAGCGTTTAGCTTTCAAGGTCACCCTGAAGCAAGCCCAGGTCCACATGACTGTGCCCCACTGTTCGATCATTTCATCGAACTTATTGAAGCCACTAAGAAGTAATTAAGGAGCGAATAATGCCTAAACGTACGGATATTAAAAGCATCTTAATTATTGGTGCTGGTCCTATTGTGATTGGTCAAGCCTGTGAGTTTGACTATTCTGGTGCACAAGCCTGTAAAGCACTTCGTGAAGAAGGCTACCGCGTTATTTTGGTGAACTCTAACCCAGCGACCATTATGACCGACCCTTCAATGGCGGATGCAACTTATATCGAGCCAATCACTTGGCAAACTGTTGCACAAATCATTGAGAAAGAGCGCCCAGATGCCGTTCTTCCTACAATGGGTGGTCAAACGGCATTGAACTGTGCGCTTGCGCTTGATGAACACGGTATTTTAGAAAAATACAATGTGGAATTGATCGGTGCGACTAAAGACGCGATTGAAAAAGCTGAAGACCGTAAACTGTTTGACATCGCCATGCGTAAAATCGGACTTGAATGTCCTCGCGCTGACGTTGCAGAAAGCATGGAACATGCTTTAGAAATTCAAGCACGTTTCGGTTTTCCTGTAATCATTCGTCCATCATTCACGATGGGTGGTTCAGGTGGCGGTATTGCGTATAACAAAGAAGAATTCATCGAAATTTGTGAACGCGGTTTCGACCTTTCTCCAACTAAACAGTTATTGATTGATGAATCTTTAATTGGTTGGAAAGAGTACGAAATGGAAGTTGTTCGTGACAAAAACGACAACTGTATCATTGTTTGTGCGATTGAAAACTTCGACCCAATGGGCGTGCACACAGGTGACTCAATCACTGTTGCCCCTGCGCAAACATTGACGGACAAAGAATATCAAATCATGCGTAATGCATCGATTGCTGTTCTTCGTGAGATCGGTGTTGAAACGGGTGGTTCAAACGTTCAGTTCGGTATTAACCCGAAAGATGGTCGTATGGTTGTAATCGAGATGAACCCTCGTGTTTCTCGTTCATCTGCACTTGCATCTAAAGCAACGGGTTTCCCGATTGCAAAAATCGCAGCAAAATTGGCAGTTGGTTACACACTTGATGAGCTTAAAAATGACATCACTGGCGGTGTAACACCTGCGTCATTTGAACCCGCAATCGACTATGTTGTGACCAAAATTCCACGTTTCAACTTTGAGAAATTCCCTCAAGCTGAACCTGTATTGACCACACAGATGAAATCTGTGGGTGAAGTGATGGCGATTGGCCGTAACTTCCAAGAATCAGTACAAAAAGCACTTCGTGGTCTTGAAGTTGGCGTTTGTGGTTTTGACGAACAAATCGCTGTAGGTACTGAAGGCGCGAAAGATAAGATCTTAAAAGAACTTAAAGTTCCAGGTCCTGAGCGTATTTGGTATGTTGCTGATGCCTTCCGTCATGGCTTTAGCCTTGATGATGTGTTTGAAGCGACTAAGATTGACCGTTGGTTCTTGATCCAAATCGAAGACATCATCAAAACTGAAGCTCAAGTAAAAGCTTTAGGCTTTGGCGACTTGACTGCTGACAATATCCGTTCATTCAAACGTAAAGGTTTATCTGACCTTCGTATTGCGAACTTGATGGGTATTTCACAAAAACAATTCCGTAAGCACCGTTGGAACTTGGGTGTTTACCCAGTTTACAAACGTGTTGATACCTGTGCAGCAGAATTCGAATCTGGCACTGCCTACATGTACTCAACTTACGATGAAGAATGTGAAGCAAATCCTTCAGCGAAAGACAAGATCATGGTGATCGGCGGTGGTCCAAACCGTATTGGTCAAGGGATCGAGTTTGACTACTGCTGTGTACACGCTGCGCTTGCAATGCGTGATGACGGTTATGAAACAATCATGGTGAACTGTAACCCTGAAACTGTTTCTACCGACTATGACACTTCAGATCGTTTGTACTTCGAACCAATTACTTTAGAAGATGTCCTTGAAATCGTACGTACTGAAAAGCCAAAAGGCATTATCGTACAGTACGGTGGTCAAACTCCGCTTAAATTGGCTCGTGCTTTAGAAGAAGCTGGCGCACCAATTATTGGTACATCTCCAGATGCGATTGACCGTGCAGAAGACCGTGAACGTTTCCAGCAAATGATTCAACGCCTGCAATTACGTCAACCCAACAACAGCATCGTAAAATCTGCTGAAGAAGGTATTTCTGAAGCTGCGAAAGTGGGTTATCCGCTCGTTGTTCGTCCATCTTATGTATTGGGTGGTCGTGCAATGGAAATCGTATATAACGAAGATGAGTTAAAACGCTACCTTCGTGAAGCGGTTCAGGCCTCTAACGAAGCGCCTGTACTTCTTGACCATTTCTTGGATTCAGCCATCGAAGTTGACGTTGACTGCGTATCTGACGGTAAAGATGTGGTGATTGGCGGGATCATGCAGCACATCGAACAAGCGGGTATTCACTCTGGTGACTCTGCATGTTCAATTCCTCCATACTCGCTTTCTCAAGAAATCCAAGACGAAATGCGCCGTCAAACTGTAGCTATGGCGAAAGAGCTTGGCGTGATCGGTTTGATGAACGTACAGTTTGCGGTTAAAGGCAACGACATTTATATCCTTGAAGTGAACCCACGTGCATCACGTACTGTTCCGTTCGTATCTAAATGTATTGGCGAGTCTTTAGCGAAAGTTGCTGCACGTTGTATGGCGGGTCAGTCTTTAGAATCTCAAGGTTTCACCAAAGAGATTATTCCGACTCACTTTGCTGTTAAAGAAGCGGTATTCCCATTTGCGAAATTCCCTGGTGTTGACCCAATGCTTGGCCCTGAGATGAAATCTACAGGTGAAGTGATGGGTGTTGGTAAATCATTTGGTGAAGCATTCTATAAAGCTGTATTAGGCTCAAATGAACGTTTACCAGGCTTACCAACTGAAGGCGAAGTTAAACATGCATTCTTGTCTGTTCGTGATTCAGACAAAGAACACGTGGTTGATATTGCTAAACGCCTTGCTGACTATGGTTTCAAACTGATTGCAACGTCTGGTACGCACAAAGTATTGAGCGATGCGGGTGTTGAATGCGAACGCGTAAATAAAGTAACCGAAGGTCGTCCACACATTGTAGACCGCTTGAAAAATGGTGAAATACACCTTATTGTCAATACCACTGAGGGCAAACGTGCTCAGTATGACTCAGCCATGATTCGTCGTGCTGCGCTACAAGGTAAAGTGTATTACACCACCACCATTAATGGTGCTGAAGCAGTTTGCCAAGCCTTTGCGATTCAATTACCAATGGATGTATATCGCTTGCAAGACTTGCAAAATTAATTCCTGATCTGATAAGTCCCGTCACCTTATCGGTGGCGGGATTTTTCTTTTTTTTAAACGATATAATCCCATTTCATTTCGAGGGACTAAAATGCAACGTTATCCAATGACGCCTGAGGGCAAAGCAGCTTTAGAGAAAGAATTACAGCAATTAAAAACTGTTGAGCGTCCACGTATTATTCAAGCCATTGCTGAAGCACGTGAACATGGTGACTTAAAAGAGAATGCTGAATATCATGCTGCTCGTGAACAGCAAGGTTTCTGTGAAGGTCGTATTCAGGATATCGAAGGCAAGCTTGGTGCATGCCAAGTGATTGATGTCAATGATCTTGAACAGAATGGTCGCGTTGTATTTGGGGTAACAGTAACCATTGAAAACCTTGATACTGAAGAACGCAAAACCTATAAAATCGTAGGTGATGACGAAGCAGATTTTAAAATCAACAAAATTTCGGTCAATTCACCCATTGCACGTGGTCTTTTAGGTAAGAATGAAGGCGATGAAGTCAAAATCGTCACGCCACAAGGTGAAGTTGAATACGAAATCGTAAATGTAGAATATCTATAAAAAATTAAGGAAGTACAAGGTACTTCCTTTTTTTAGCTCGCTGCTTCAACTTCAGCATACACTTCATGTGCCGCCTCAAATGTATTCACATGTAATGGGACTAGATCAACCAAAGGCTGATATCCTCCTGCCAAGACAAACATCAAAGGAAGGTTATTTTTTTTGCTAAAGAAAAAACCAAATGATCTCTCTGTTTAAGCAATTCAGTGGTAAACCAAGCCGAACCAAAGCGATCATGTTGATGACAATCCATCCCCGCCTGATAAATAATCAGATCTGCTCCCCAAGCAATCGCATTGTTAAAACCTTGCTGAATCGCTTTGACATACTGCTCAAATGAACCTTCTTGTTTATCAATATGATGGGTTAAGCTACGTTCGTGATAAGCACAACCAAAAGGAATAGCAAAAATACTATAATTAAATAAATTATGTAGTCTCAAAGTAAACTCTGCCGTACCATTTCCACCATGCTGATCACAATCAAGTATAAAGATTTTCTTATGCGGAAAGTGCTGCGCCACCAAAGCTAAGCCATTAAAGGTACAATACGCCAAGCCACATTCATAAACGGCATGATGAAAACCTTGTGCAATATTGGCAGAAATTCCATATTGAAATGCCAGTTCAGCTGCCTTTAGTTGTCCACCTTGTACACTCAGTACCGCGTCACGCAATTGTTCATTCCACTGTTTAAAGCCTTGAGCACTGGCAAGCGGTTTTTCCCCTTGCACAAAAGCATCAACATAATGTGGATCATGCAATTTTTTTAATAACTGAACATCAATCAGCTCTGGCTCCACCAGTTCAATATAACTTTTCTGTGCAAGTACCTCTGCCACCGCAGCCAGTTTTTCCATGCTATTGGTGTGGGTATGTGCATAATAACGTGGCGAATAACACACATGGATCACATTGGATTTCATCTAAATTTGCTCGTTTGCAATATCAACCAATTGGGATAGCTTGGTGGTTTCTGGGCTAAATAAATGATTATCAACCTGTTGTTTAAAATGGGTCGTAAAAGCTCTTGGACGGTTTTCAGGGCTAATCGCCAAAGTGGTGATACGTAAGAACCAAAATGTAACGGCTTCAACAGGAATGATATACCCCCGAACTTGTTTATTTGGGCGTTTATCTGCGATCTGTTCCAAATCATAATCGAGTGAAAATAAACTCCCCGCAGGTAAACGCACACCATTAATGAGCACAGGAACAAGACTGATACAGGAATGATTATCGCCCATATTCATTTTTTCAAGCAAAATCGGGCGCTGCTGATGATCCACAAAAATATTAATTGAGCCTTGCCTTAAAATACGATGATGTGCAATCTGCAAGAAAAAATCTTCAGCCATAGGACAAGAGCCGACCTTCGGCTTAGCTTGGGAATTCACCAGTTCAACATATTGATCAGTCAAGTTCTCAATCGGTAAAATGATATCTGCAATCAACT
This sequence comes from Acinetobacter brisouii, assembly GCF_008993995.1. Taxonomy (GTDB): domain Bacteria; phylum Pseudomonadota; class Gammaproteobacteria; order Pseudomonadales; family Moraxellaceae; genus Acinetobacter; species Acinetobacter brisouii_A. Next base: position 50,803 of record NZ_BKNN01000012.1, on the reverse strand, counting down.
GACAAATCAGATGACTTTCTTCTAATTTTGCTTGCTCACTGATATGGCGTAAGTCGTGCTGGAACTTAATTTCCTGCCGTAATTGATCAATGATTGGGTCAGTAGTATTTTGATGTTCTTTTAAAAAATGGATGACTTGAGATGAAATATCCAAATTTCGCCAATCTTCTAACGCTAAACCATACTGTTTCAGCATCGGGAATTTGCTTTTAAGCTGATTAATTTTGTAATCATCAAAAATACGATGATCTTTGTTGTCTTCAGTATTTCGGGGCTGATTAATAAACTCAGCCAGTAATCGGGTTGATTAGGTATAACCACAACCACGACGTTCAGTTTGGTGACTATAATGCTCGTTCAGCATTTCCGTGAGTGTATTTGATAATGGAAGTAAATGTTGCTGAAATAAAGCAACAACTTCATGATTGAGTTCAGCCATAGTTATCATTATTCTCCTTTCTTTATTCTGTTTTACCATAGCTGTTTCAAGCTTGAAAGTCTTTCAATGATTAGTTTTCACACTTAAATTTGCCATTGATATTGGCTTAATTTAACGCGACCTGCAATCACCACAATCCCTTCTTGTTGCAACTTGAGTGCCTGAATATTATTGCCTTTTGCATCGAGTTGGCTGAGGCTAATTTTCCCTTGTGCATTGATCACCCGATGCCAAGGAATCTGACTTCCTGACTCTAAGTTCTGTAAAACCTTACCCACCAAACGTGCATGGCGAGGCAGACCTGCCATCTTGGCAACTTGCCCATAAGTTGCAACTTTTCCATCTGGAATTTGCGCAACGACTTCTAAAATTTGGCAATAAAGTTCTATTTGCATTTGAAATATAGCAGTCTGATCATAGGAAAAATACTAGAATAAGCGGCATCGACTTGGTATTGCCAGCCCTTTAGTACAGGATTTCTAACATGAAAACAACACACACTGTAGATGTTTGTATTATTGGTGGTGGGCAGGCAGCTTTGGCTTGTGCCTATTTTTTAAGACGTACAAATCTCTCCTATGTCATTCTTGATCGAGAACAGCATGCAGGTGGTGCGTGGCAACATGCATGGGATTCTTTACAGTTATTTTCACCTGCCAGTTGGAGCTCAATTTCAGGTTGGTTAATGCCGCCCACTCAACATGCTTATCCAACTAAAGCTGAAGTCCTCAATTACTTAAGCAATTATGAAATACGCTATCAACTGCCTATTTTGCGCCCGATTGATGTCAAAACAGTCACGCCCCTAGACAATGATTTATTGGTGCAAAGTGCCGAACAAAATTGGCAAGCTAAAGCTGTGATTAGTGCTACAGGCACATGGAGTCATCCCTATATCCCCTATTATTCAGGTTTTGAAAATTTCAAAGGTATGAGTTTACACTCTGCACACTATCAAAATCCTGAGGCATTACAGGGACAGCGTGTGTTAATTGTGGGCGGTGGTAATTCAGCTGCACAGCTTGTTGCTGAAATTTCTCAGGTGGCTACAACGATATGGGTTACACAGACTCCACCACAGTTTTTAGCCGATGATGTCGATGGACGAGTGCTATTTCTGAGAGCAACGGAACGTCTAAAGGCACAACAGGAAGGGCGTAGTATTGAACAGCCACTTGGTGGCTTTGGCGATATTGTCATGGTTGATTCTGTCAAAGATGCTCGAACCCGAGGCGTTTTAGTCAGCCATCCTGCGTTTTCTCACTTTACAGAACACCATGTGGTTTGGGAAAATGGCGAAATGCAAGAGATTGATCGCGTGATCTGGTGTACAGGTTTTCGCCCTGCGCTATCTCACTTAAAAGCATTAAATATTATTGAAGAAAATCAGCGTGTTCTTACTCAAGAATCACGTTCAATCAAACAGCCAAATCTATGGCTTGTGGGTTATGGCGACTGGACGGGCACTGCATCAGCCACATTAATTGGGGTAAACCGCACTGCACGTCATGCTGTTGCTGAAATTAAAGCTTATCTTGACCAAAGAGATGATTTTTCATCTCCTTGATCTCATTAAAACTTAGAAATTATGTGGATTTTCCAACTGATTGCGTTCAGTCATTTTGCTTGGATCATGTAAAGCAGCAACACCATCCTCTGTTTTTACATCGGTAATTTGCTCTGGATTATAGACCGTAATGGTTTCATTACCATTGGCATCCTCCCCCACAATATACTTAATCCCTTTACGATTCATTTTATGGCACATCCGCTGATACCAACCTTTAAAACCTTCTGTTTCCTCATGCGGGTTGTAGTAGAAAGCATTCATCACCGCAGGCAATCCCAAACCACAGACTACACCTGACAACAAAACCGCAATAAACGTATAGCCAATTAAAATACTACTGTATTGATTTAAAGCAGGATGGTTGGCAACAGCCAAGATCAAGGCAAGTGACAGTCCACCTCGCACACCACCCCAGCTTAAAATGGCAAGACTACCGTTATAACTCTTTCTTCTAAAACTTGGGAAACAGGCAAAAGAGAGAAAATTCGCTGCAAATCTTGAAATATGTAGCACAATAAATGCCACAATTCCGCCAAAAATCATACTGGCATTCAAATCTAAAATGAATAATTCCAAACCAATCAAGGTAAACAGAAAGGAGTTAATAATTCCTTCAACAGTATGCCAAAAGTGGTTAATTTCGCGGATTGCCGTATCTGATAAAATCTCTTGCCAACGGTTCCCCACAATCAAACCACCAATCACACAAGCAATTGGAGCAGATGCGTGAGCAAACAATGCCACCAAGTATGAGCCACATGCCAATAATGCTGTGGTTAAAATCAAAGATTCTGGCTCATGCTTCCCGCGAAGCAAACGCAAAATGCCCTGCCCAAATGCCCAACCGATCAGTACCGCCACCATAATTTCATAGAACAAGGTTTCCAGTGTCCCAATCAGGGTAAAGTTTTTACCTTGAATGACATTCAGCAACGTCATGAATACGGCAATACACATGGCATCATTAAACAGCGATTCGCCTTCAAGCTTAACGATTAAATGATGTGGCGCACGAACTGAACTCAGCACACCTTTAATTCCAATCGGGTCAGTTGCACCTAATGCTGAACCTAAAAGCAATAAAATCGCAATCGGTACATAGTGCCCAATTAACAACTGAAACCCAAAGAGCATTCCCCCAAAAAAGACAGCACACAGCACTAGTGAAATACTTGCCAAAATACTGATAGGTTTCCAATGGTTACGCAAATCAGAAATTTTAAATTTAAGGGCTGACGAGGTTAAAATAAAGCAAATCACACCATTAATTAAAAAGTCATAAAAATCAATATGACGAACCGCATTTTGAATACTCTGAATATTAATACTGACAAAAGCATTTCCGCTCAGCAGACTAGCGCCCCACTGAAGAATAAAGACAAAAATTGCCGAAACAATAGGCACACCAATGGCTTGTGGAAAACCTAAAACACGCTTATTGAAAATTGTAGTGGCAATAGAGAGGGCAAAAATAACCGTAAAAACCTGTAAAATAAAATAACTACCCATAAGCACCCTACATCATTGAACTCATCTTGTTTTACATAAATAAACTCTGCGACGAAAAAAAAGCCGTCTGAATCATTTTACAGATTTTTAGGCTTTACTGGGGAAAAATGTAACAAACTATTTACATAAAATGAAAATTCTTACGGTGTTTTGAGTCATTCACGAAATAAACATTTCATAAAGCTCAAACAAGCTTTATCAATCAAAAGTCTCATCAGCGATGATGTTGCTTTAAGAAATTCCAAATCGTTTGTGTTGTATCAAACTCATTGGCGTGCTCTGCTTCTAACCATGTATGCCCTGTCAATTTTAGTATATTTACCTGTAAGTCGGCTTGACATACAGTGTATTGCCATATGCTTAAAGTGTTAGAAGTTGATATCAAGTTTTTGTTTTGACAATGATTTGTTTTTTTCCAAATATTCAGAGTCTGATTTAAAGACAAAAATGGCTGGGCTTGCGTACGAGCAACAAATCTCATCTGACTCATGCCACCATCTATCGGTACCACTTGATCTTGCACGCCATGAATCACCAATAAAGGCAGGCAGCCTGAGGCTGTGGCTGCCCTGCAAACATCGCCGCAGAAACAACGGCAGCAGCAGCAAATGGCGTTCGATTTTGCGAAATCAATTGATAGGTCAGCATTCCCCCATTTGAAAACCCAACAATATAAATATGATAGGGATCAATAGAATAATTCTGTTGTGTACTTTTTAGTACCTGCTGAATAAAAGCAGCATCTGCATTTTGTTGCTGCTGACCTTGTCCACAGCATCCTACTGCATTCCATGTGTTTTTTTCAGCATTAGGCGCAACAATAATTAATCCCTCACGCTGTGCTACGCTTTGCCAACGCTTGAGCATTCGTAAACCATTACCACCACCACCATGTAAAACCAGTACTAAAGGTGCTTGTTTCTGTTGATGTGCATCAAAGACAAAGTATTGCCGATCTACCCCTTGTATCTGTAAATGCCGTTCAACTGGCTGTTGTGCCATGATCTCAGATGAACCCCAAAAACCGAGACAAATCAAAAATAAAGTGACCCAACGCATAAGGGATTACCTCTTATCAGGTATGTTGAAATGTGTCACAAGCTGATAAATCCTGTGCATGTAAGCCCTGCTGAAACCATTTAATCCGTTGCTGACTTGTCCCATGCGTAAAACTGTCAGGAACAATTTGTCCTTGGCTACGCTTTTGCAAATAGTCATCCCCAATTTTTTCAGCAGCATCAATCGCTTCTTCAACATCGCCTTGTTGCAAGAAGTGTGTTCGCTGATTGTTATATTTTGCCCAGATACCCGCAAAACAGTCCGCTTGTAACTCCTGTTTAACTGAAAGCTGATTTGACTGTTTTTGGCTCATTTGCTGACGCTGTGCATAGACTTTTTCAGAAATCCCCAACAGGTTTTGAACATGATGACCTACTTCATGCGCAATCACATAAGCCATCGCAAAATCTCCCGCTTGATCCTGCCGTGAGAGCTGGGTACTGTTTTTCTCACCAGAAATCCCCAACTGTTGACGCATTTCCACAAAGAAATCTGTATCTAAATAAATGCTCCGATCTGAAGGGCAATAAAAAGGCCCCATCGCAGATTGCCCAGTCCCACAAGCTGTTGGTGTAGATTGACGATAAAGCACCAATTTAGCAGGGGTATATTGTAGACCTTGCTGCTTGAAAATGATTTTCCATGTATCTTCTGTATCCGCAAGAACGGTGGATACAAATTGTTTTGCTTCTTGCTGCTCGGCTGTTGGATTTTGGATGGCTTGAGAAGAAGCTGGCTGCTGCTGTGTGGTCAGTTGCTTGGTGACCTGATACGCCTGCTGCGGATCTGCACCAAAGAATTTCCATGCCACAAATGCAACCACTAAGCCTAGAATACTGATACCACCCGTTTTTACTGCACCGCCACCACGGCGGTCTTCTACATTGTCACTTTCTCGACGCCCTTTCCATTCCATAACAACACCTTTTATTTAATTTGCACGACGAAAAATTTTACTGAAAACTGTCATTGCCACCAAGACAATGACTCCAGCAATCATGCCAATACCAAAATTGAGTAACATTGGGGTAATGCTTCCCAAAATCTGTCCAACGGTTGGAATCACTTCAGCTTGATTCGTTGCATGTTCAGTTAAATGATGAGCAAAAGGAACCGCATGGTTAATAATGCCACCACCCACCAAAAACATGGCAATCGTCCCCACAAGCGTCAATGTTTTCATTAATTTTGGTGCAAAAGCCAAGAGAATATTCCCAAAGCGAGTTTTCCATGCCTGACCTTGTTGTGTTAAATACAGCCCTATGTCATCAATTTTGACGATAAAAGCCACTAAGCCATAAACACCAATTGTCATAGTTAACGCAATTGCACTCATGACAATCACTTTATTCAGCAAAGTTGTGGCTGCAACTGTGCCTAAGGTAATCACCACAATTTCAGCAGAGAGAATAAAATCGGTACGTATTGCGCCTTTAATCTTATCTTTTTCATAAGCCACCATATCTTGTGGAAGCTCAGGAATTTCGCTGACATCGGTATGTTTTTTGGTCTTTAACGTATGTAAAACTTTTTCTACGCCTTCATAACATAGAAATAATCCGCCAATCAGCAGTAAAGGATTAATTAACCATGCTGCGAACACGCTAATAATCAGTGCAACAGGCACTAAAATGCATTTATTGAGTAAAGAGCCCTTGGCCACCGCCCAAACAACGGGTAGCTCGCGTTCTGCTCTTACACCTGCAACTTGTTGAGCATTTAGAGCGAGGTCATCTCCCAAAACGCCCGCTGTTTTTTGTGCTGCGGTCTTACTCATTAAGGCAACATCATCTAATAAAGTTGCAATATCATCTAATAAGAGTAATAGGCTACCTGCCATATCAAGTTCCAATCAATATTTTCTAGCATTGTAAAGTGTTTTTATGGCACAAATCTAACAATCTTCAAGAATTGCCTGACTTTGGCATAAGACATCACTTCGCTTATGCCTTACAATAACTGCATTTTTGAAAAACGATCAAAGCACAGTTTTTAGGATATCCCATGACAACAGCAGATCAACGCCCAATTATTTTGACAGGTGACCGCCCAACTGGACAACTCCATTTAGGTCACTTTGTTGGTTCACTTCGTTCACGTGTTGGTTTACAAGACACGCATCATCAACATATTTTATTAGCCGATGCACAAGCATTGACAGACAATGCCGATAACTTTGAAAAAGTTCGTCGCAATGTCATTGAAGTTGCGACAGATTATCTAGCAGTCGGTATCGACCCGACTAAAACAACGATTTGTGTTCAGTCTCATTTATCGGCTTTAAATGAACTGACCATGCTGTATTTGAACTTTGTGACTGTGGCACGTTTAGAACGTAACCCAACAATCAAGTCTGAAATTCAAATGCGCGGTTTTGAGCGTGATATTCCAGCAGGTTTCTTATGCTACCCAGTGGCTCAAGCTGCCGACATCACTGCATTTAAAGCGACTGTTGTTCCTGTGGGCGAAGATCAAATTCCAATGATTGAACAGACCAATGAAATTGTTCGTCGTGTCAACCGCCAGATTGGCCGTGATTTACTCCCAGAATGCAAAGCATTACTCTCAAGTGTTGGTCGTTTACCGGGCTTCGATGGTAAAGCCAAAATGTCAAAATCTTTGGGTAACACCATTGTGTTAAATGCGACAGACAAAGACATTAAAAAAGCAGTCAATGCCATGTACACAGACCCAAATCATCTTCGGGTTGAAGATCCAGGTCAAGTCGAAGGCAATGTCGTATTTACTTATTTAGATGCATTTGATCCAAATAAAGAAGAGCTAGAAGACTTGAAAGCACACTATCGTCGTGGTGGTTTGGGTGATGGTACGGTGAAAAAACGTCTTGAAGGTATTCTAAAAGATTTGATCGCTCCAATTCGTGAACGCCGTAATGAGTTATCTAAAGATCCTGACTATATTATGGATGTTTTGAAAGCAGGTACTCAGAAGTGTCAAGTGATTACCCAAAGCACTTTAGATGAAGTCAAAGATGGTCTTGGAATGTTCCGTTTCTAAGCATTATTCTTGCTACAAATAACCAAAAGTGACCATTTTGGGTCACGGTACTGAAATCTTGCAACAAAAAGTGTCATTTTTTTACGTTATTTAACACTTAATTGAGCTTAAAGCCTATTATTTTAGTCTGCTTTTTACTATACTAGCTCTATAGCGTTTAGTTGTTACAACTAAATGACATTTCTCCATTTTACGGAACTGTATGCAGTTTTTCGTTGTTCTACGCAGTGGTCACCCCAACCATTGCGTATTTTTTTGCCTAAAAATCCTCAAAAAAATCAAGTTGCCACTTTCATGAAAACTTGATTTTTAAACTTTAGAGAAATTACAACTTAGACCAATTTTCTCTGTTTTAATACTTCCAACATGGTTGCACCAATTTCTGCGGGGCTACGTGTATAAGCCATACCTGCACGCTCAAATGCCATAAATTTCTCTTCCGCAGTCCCTTTACCACCAGAAATGATCGCACCTGCATGCCCCATACGTTTACCTTTTGGTGCTGTTACTCCTGCAATATAACCAACAACAGGCTTCGTCACATTGGATTGGATATATTCAGCAGCTTCTTCCTCAGCAGTTCCACCAATTTCACCAATCATAATAATCGCATCGGTATCTGGATCATCTTGGAAAAGTTTTAAAGCATCAATTTGGTTCATACCTGGAATCGGATCTCCTCCAATCCCAATACAAGTCGACTGCCCAAGTCCTAATTTTGTGGTTTGAGATACTGCTTCATAAGTCAAAGTACCTGAGCGTGAGATAATGCCAATCCGCCCTGCTTGATGAATATGACCTGGCATAATTCCAATTTTACATTGGTCAGGGGTGATAATACCCGGACAGTTTGGCCCAATCAGACGGGTATTATTACCACAGGTTTCCAAATAGCGCTTGGCCTTTAACATATCTAGAGTTGGAACACCTTCCGTAATGACCACGACCAACTCAATTCCTGCATCAATCGCTTCAACAATCGAATCCAAAACATAAGGTGCAGGGACATAAATCACAGAGGCATCTGCCTGTGTTTCACGTACCGCATCTTGCATGGTATTAAATACAGGTAAATCAATATGTGTTTGCCCACCCTTGCCCGGCGTTACACCACCTACCACTTTCGTTCCGTAATCTAGTGCTTGCACAGAATGGAATGTGCCATTTTTCCCTGTAAAGCCCTGTACTAAAACTTTTGTATCCTTATTGATTAATACGCTCATGCTGACAATCCCTTATTCATTTTCGTTTTGTTGTAATGCTGCAACGACTTTTTGTGCTGCATCAGCCAAGCCATTTGCAGAAATAAGTGTCAATCCAGATTCATCCAGAATTTTTGCACCTAACTCAGCATTATTACCTTCCAAGCGAACCACAACAGGGATTTGTACCGCCACTTCCTGTACAGCTGCAATAATGGCTTCTGCGATCATGTCACAACGTACAATTCCACCAAAAATATTGATTAAAACTGCTTCAACAGAATGATCTGCTAAAATAATTTTAAACGCCTCAATCACACGTTCTTTAGTTGCACCACCACCCACATCAAGGAAATTCGCGGGTTTTCCCCCATAAAGCTGAATAATATCCATGGTCGCCATGGCTAAACCTGCACCATTGACCATACAACCAATATTCCCTTCGAGGGCAACATAGTTAAGATCATGTTCAGAAGCTTTGAGTTCACGCTCATTTTCTTGCGTTTTGTCACGTAAATTTGCAACTTCAGGAATACGATAAAGCGCATTAGAATCAATGCCAATCTTGGCATCAACACATAAAATCTCACCATTTTCACGAATGGACAATGGGTTAATTTCAAACAATGCAAAATCATTTTCAGTAAATGCGCGATAAGCACCCTGCATCAATTTTGTGAAACTCGAAATTTGCTCTTCTGTAAGTTGTAATGCATACCCCACTTGGCGTGCTTGAAATGGTAACAAACCGACTAGAGGGTCAATACTAATTTTAATGATCTTTTCAGGTGTTTCTTCTGCAACTTTTTCAATTTCAACACCGCCTTCGGTCGATGCCATAAACGTCACGCGACGTGATGAACGATCAATAACTGCCCCTAAATACAATTCACGCTGTACAGGATAAACATCCTCGCACACCAAAACACTATTTACAGGTTGACCAAAAGCATCCGTTTGGTAGGTTACAAGGCGAGTTCCTAAAATTTGCCCCGCATATTCAGCAGCTTCATCTTTGGATTTTACAACTTTTACACCACCCGCCTTACCACGCCCACCTGCATGGACTTGAGCTTTCATGACCGCAAATTTACCAGCTAATTTTTTATAAGCAGCGATGGCTTCATCGGGAGTTGTAGCGAGAATACCTTCTTGAACGGGTAAACCATAACGCTTGAGTAGAGCTTTTGCCTGATATTCGTGTAAATTCATTCTCGTACCTTTATACTTATTACATCCACTTATTTTAAGAGCGAGCTACGACAGCATCATGCTGAAGTCTAATTGTAGTTGTATTAGAAATTTGCTTGAAACTCAACTCATTACTACAAATTAAACATAATTCTCAAAAATATCGCAAAATTTGGTATTTTTTATATAAATAAAAATACATTTTCTAATTCTTAATATTTATTTATCAATATCTTAAAATAAAAAGAGCGACCAAAATGATCGCTCTTTTTCAATTAAATTATTTAACTAATCTAATTATTTACGCTTACGCTGAATCGCATGAATTGCACGACCATCAACAGCAAGTGCAGCTTCATGTACAACTTCAGAGAAAGTTGGGTGACCAAAAGTCATCAACTGTAGATCTTCAACAGAAGATACAAACTCAAGTGCGATCATACCTTGGTGAACGATATCAGACGCAGCAGGTCCAATCACGTGCATACCCAATAAGCGGTCAGTTTTTGCATCTGCAACAAACTTCACAAAACCTGCATTTTCACCCGCAGCCATTGCACGACCATTTGCAGCGAAACCAAATTGACCCGTTTTAACTTCATGGCCTTTTTCTTTCGCTTGCTCTTCTGTTAAACCTACCCATGCCGCTTCAGGATGTGTATAGATGACAGAAATGATGGTGTCATAGTTCACTTGTGCAGCATGACCATGAATACGTTCAACCGCCATGACGCCTTCTTCCATTGCTTTATGTGCAAGCATTGGACCACGTACCAAGTCACCAATTGCATATACACCTTCCACAGAAGTTGCACACCAATCGTTCACTTCAACCAAACCACGTTCAGTCAATTTAATGCCAGAGTCTTCAGCCAATAAACCTTCTGCATAAGCACGACGACCAACACAAACGATTAATTTATCAAAAGTTTGCGTTTTTTCTTCGCCACCTTGCGTGTATTTAACTGTAACTTCACGGCCATTTACTTCAGTGCCAGCGACTTTAGCGCCAACACGAATATCAAGACCTTGTTTAGTTAATACTTTTTGGTATTCTTTAGCCAATGCTTTATCTGCCATTGGTAAGAATGCATCCATTGCTTCAAATACAACAACTTCAGCACCTAGACGACGCCATACTGAACCAAGCTCTAAACCAATTACGCCAGCACCAATAACACCTAAACGCTTAGGAACTTCTTGGAATTCTAAAGCGCCCGTTGAATCGACAATAATGTCTTGATCAACAGGAGCTACAGGAATATTTACAGGCACAGAACCAGATGCAAGGATCACATATTTTGGCTCTAAAACTTGAGTTTCACCTTCATGAGAAACAAACTCAACTTTTTTACCCGCAAGTAATTTACCCGTACCTTTTAACCATTCGATACCATTACCTTTAAGAAGACCATCGACACCCATTGTTAATTGGTTGACGATTTTATCTTTACGATCCAGCATTTTAGCCAAGTCAAACTGCACTTCACCTGTTGTAATACCATGATCATCTAAATGATGAACTGTATCTTCATAGCGGTGAGATGAGTCAAGCAATGCTTTAGAAGGAATACAACCCACGTTTAAGCAAGTACCGCCTAAAGATGGCTTGCCTTTGTGAATACGTTTCTCAATACACGCAACTTTAAAACCCAGCTGAGCAGCACGAATTGCCGCTTCATAACCACCTGGGCCACCACCGATTACAACAAGATCATATTGTTGAGACATGTTTATCTCCAAATACAGACTTAGAGGATCACTCTAAGCCTGTTATTTTTATTCTATCAATTAAAGGTCAAGGATTAATTTAGCTGGTTCTTCTAACAATTCTTTGATTGTTACCAAGAAACCTACCGCTTCTTTACCATCGATCATACGGTGGTCATAAGAAAGCGCTAAATACATCATTGGCAAGATTTCAACTTGACCATTCACCGCCATTGGACGTTCTTGGATTTTGTGCATACCCAAGATACCTGTTTGCGGTTGGTTCAAAATTGGCGTTGAAAGCAATGAACCGAATGTACCACCGTTAGTAATGGTGAATGTACCGCCAGTCATGTCTTCGATGCCCAATTTGCCATCACGTGCTTTATACGCATAATCACGGATGCCATTTTCAACTTCGGCATAGCTCATACGGTCTGTATCACGCAGTACAGGAACCACTAGACCACGATCAGAAGATACAGCAACACCGATGTCATAGTAACCGTGATAAACGATGTCGTCGCCATCAATTGATGCATTCACTGCTGGGTAGCGTTTTAATGCTTCAGTTGCAGCTTTAACAAAGAAAGACATGAAGCCTAAACGTGCACCGTGACGTTTTTCAAAGATGTCTTTGTATTGCTTACGCATTTCCATAACTGGTTTCATGTTCACTTCGTTAAACGTTGTCAACATTGCAGTTTGTTGAGTTGCTGAAAGCAAACGTTCAGCTACACGTTTACGTAAACGAGTCATTGGAACGCGTTTTTCAATACGTTCACCAACAGCCACGCTTAATGGTGTTACGTTAGCAGCAGCAGGTTTAGTTTGATGATTTACAACATCTTCTTTGGTGATGCGACCACCACGACCTGTACCTGCCACATCAGATGCTGCAATACCCGTTTCGTTTAATGCCTTACGCACAGCAGGAGCTTGGTCTTGAACAGTTTGAGTACGCTCAACCACAGGTGCAGCGCCTGCTTGTGTATTTGCAGCCGCTTGTTCTACTTTTTCTTCGCTTTGAACAGCTTCAGTCGCAGCAGCACCAGAAACAGCACCCACTTCGAATTGAGCAATCACTTCACTAGAAAGAACAGTTTCGCCTTCACCTTTCACAATTGCAACTAAGCTACCATCAGCAGGTGCAACAACTTCCAATACAACTTTATCAGTTTCAATATCACAGATCACTTCATCACGTGATACTGCTTCGCCCACTTTTTTATGCCAAGTTGCAATTGTTCCGTCTGCTACAGACTCTGGGAATACCGGAGCTTTAATTTCGGTTGCCATTATATTAGTCTCTCCTGATGATTAAGCTTCAATCGCAAGCGCGTCTTGAATTAATTTAGCTTGTTGTTTTGCATGCAAATATGGTGAACCACATGCTGGGGCTGCAGAAGCGTCACGACCTGCGAAGCTAATGCGTACTTGTTTGCCGACATTTGACACAGTGTCATATAAGAATGGGGCAATAAAGTGCCATGCACCTTGGTTCTTCGGCTCTTCCTGACACCAAACAACATCTTTTGCGTTTGGATATGCATTCAGAACTTCAGCAATACGTTGTTCTGGATATGGATACAATTGTTCTACACGTACAATTGCAACATTTTTCAATTCAGCTTCACGACGTTTTTCAAGCAAGTCGTAATACACCTTACCACCACAGAACACGATGCGATTTACATCGGCTTTGTTGATTTGATCAACTTCATCAATCACAGTTTGGAATTGACCATGTGCCAATTCTTCTAGATTAGATACTGCAAGTTTATGACGAAGCAATGATTTTGGTGACATGACGATCAATGGTTTACGAATTGGGCGTACAGCCTGACGACGTAATGCATGATAAATTTGTGCAGGTGTGGTTGGTGTGATCACTTGCATGTTGTCTTCAGCACAAAGCTGCAAATAACGCTCTAAACGTGCAGATGAGTGCTCAGGACCTTGACCTTCAAAGCCATGTGGTAACAACATGGTTAAACCACAAACACGTTCCCATTTGGTTTCGCCAGATGCGATAAACTGGTCAATCACCACCTGCGCACAGTTTGCGAAGTCACCAAACTGAGCTTCCCAAACAATCAAACTATTTGGCAATGTGGTTGCATAACCATATTCAAATGCCAAAACAGCTTCTTCAGAAAGCAGTGAATCCCAAAGTGCAAAACGCGGTTGGTTTTCTTTGATGTTACAAAGCGGAATGTAAACTGCACCATCTTTTTGGCTATGGAGCTTAGCGTGACGGTGTGAGAATGTACCACGACCCACGTCTTCACCACTGATACGAACCAAGAAACCTTCATCCAGCAAAGTGGCATAAGCGAGAGTTTCAGCCGCACCCCAGTTTAAAGGCACTTCACCAGTTTGCATTTTCAAACGTTCGTCAATCACTTTAGAGACTTGACGTTGCATTTCAAAACCTTCTGGAAGCTCACGCATTTTGGTACCTAACGCTTTTAAGCGGTCGATATCAAATGAAGTATCCCAGTTGTCTGTGTAGTCATGACCCAAGTACGGAGTCCAGTCCACAAACATTTTTGTATTTGGCTCAAGTACTAATGCGTTCGCAACATGGTTACCTGCTTCTAAATCCGCACGGTAGTCTTCAACCATTTTGTCCGCTTCAGCGCGATCCAAGATTTTTTGTTGAACCAATTGATCAGCATAAAGCGTACGAGTGGTTGCTTTTTTGTTAATCACTTGATACATCATTGGTTGAGTTGCAGATGGCTCATCCGCTTCGTTGTGACCACGACGACGGTAACAGAACAAGTCAATTACAACATCTTTACGGAATGTATGACGGAAATCATGCGCAAGTTGTGCAACAAATACCACCGCTTCAGGGTCATCACCATTCACATGGAAGATTGGTGCCTGAACCATTTTTGCGATATCGGTACAGTATTCGGTAGAACGTGCATCACGTGGATCTGAAGTTGTGAAGCCCACTTGGTTGTTCACTACAATGTGAACTGTACCACCAACGGTATAACCGCGGGTTTGTGACATTTGGAATGTTTCCATGTTCACGCCTTGACCTGCAAATGCAGCATCACCGTGAACGATCACTGGTAACACATCGTCACCACCAATGTCTTTACGACGGACTTGGCGTGCACGAACAGAACCTTCAACGACAGGCCCAACGATTTCTAAATGTGATGGGTTAAATGCCAATGCCAAGTGAACTTCGCCACCTGGAGTCATTACATTTGATGAGAAACCTTGGTGATATTTAACGTCACCAGAACCTTTTTTGTTGAGTGCTTTACCTTCAAACTCACCAAAAAGGTCGGCTGGGTTTTTACCCATAATATTTACAAGCAAGTTCAAGCGGCCGCGGTGTGGCATACCGATAACAACTTCTTTACAACCTACGGCACCAGCACGTTGAATCAGCTCATTGACCATTGGAATAAAGGTTTCACCACCTTCCAAACCAAAACGCTTTGCACCAACGTATTTGTTACCTAGAAATTTCTCTAAACCTTCAGCAGCAGTCAAACGTTCTAAGAAGTGTTTCTTTTGTTCTGCTGTAAAGTTAAATTGACCACGCGCACCTTCAAGGCGTTGTTGAATCCAGCGTTTCTCTTTTGTGTCCACGATATGCATATATTCAACACCGATCGAACCACAATAGATTGCTTCCATTGCTTCAATCATCTCAGCAAGCGTTGCTTCGCTTTTACCGATCTCAAGATTGCCTGTGTTGAATACTGTGTCTAAATCAGATTTGGTCAACCCATGTGCATTTAATTCTAAATCTGGAACGTCTTCACGCTTTGCTAAACCTAATGGGTCCAACTTCGCTTTTTGGTGTCCACGGTTGCGGTAAGCAGCAATAAGTTGCAAAACACCAATTTGGCGTTTTTCATGCTCAGTACTTACAGTGCTTTGAACAACAGGCTGTACACGGTTTGAATTACGACCCAGTAATAAAAATTGTTCACGCACAGTTCCGTGTGGTTGGTCGCCTTTTGGGAATTTATCGAAATATTGACGCCAGTCTTCACTGACAGAGGATGGAGAAGTTAGGTACTGCTCGTATAGTTCTTCGATATACGCTGCACTATCAGCGGAAAGTTCAGTATCAAGACGCAATGCGTCAGCAACTTCTTGCATTTGTGGACCCATTTCCTATTGCAAAAATATTACAGATTACTCAGTGAAGTAATCCATGATCGATAATGTCAGATTGGTAAAATGACATCATGCCCAATGACTTTCATCATCGGGAACATTCGCGCTTATAAAGTAGACATAACCTACTTTACAGGCACAATGAATGATAACGCCCATACCTGGCATTATCACTCACTTATACCCGACCAAAAGCCGAGCAATTTTTTGCAAATCGTTTTAGATAAAGATAAATTCACGATTTAGCTTTTCTAAAACGTTTTTAGGCGTCTTTTAAACTCACGCTATTTTCTCACATTATGAAAATAATAGCTCTTTTTTTTCACTATTTTTTTCAATATAGTGACTTGCTAAATGCTAACATGTTCTCCGAAATGATTTAATTTTTTTCCCACATACCCCTCATAACTGATCAAAATATATAAATACAAAACAGGTATATATGTTGATCGATCTATCAAAAATATGCAATTTCAAGTCCAATAAGCTTAACACTCCACCTACAAATAAAAAAAAGCGCACATTGAATAATGTGCGCTTCTTTTGCATAAAATTAGCCCGCTTGATCTAACAACATGCTACGAATGTGACCAATTGCCTTAGTTGGGTTCAAACCTTTAGGGCAAACCGATACACAGTTCATAATACCTTTACAACGGAACAGACTAAATGGATCATCTAAACGCGCTAAACGATCTTGAGTTGCTGTATCACGTGAATCAATAATGAAACGGTATGCATTCAACAATGCTGAAGGACCCAAGAATTTATCAGGGTTCCACCAGAATGATGGGCATGAAGTTGAACAACATGCACACAAGATACACTCATACAGCCCGTTCAAATGTTCACGCTCTTCTGGAGACTGCAAACGTTCTTTAGGCGGAGCTGGTTGGCTGTTGATCAAGAATGGGTGAATTTTGTTGTATTGATCATAGAACTGATTCATATCAACAACCAAATCTTTAATCACAGGCAAACCTGGTAATGGACGAATCACGATTTTTTCTGGTAAATCGTTCAAATTCCACAAACAAGCCAAACCATTTTTACCGTTGATGTTCACACCATCTGAACCACAAATCCCTTCACGACAAGAGCGACGGAAAGTCAATGTTTCATCTTGCACTTTCAAAGCAAGCAAAGCATCAAGCAACATACGGTGCTTATCAGTCAATTCAAGCTTAAAAGTTTGCATGTACGGTGCTTTATCCTTATCAGGATCATAGCGGTAGATTTCGAATGTACGAGTACCTCTACTCATCTTTATACTCCCGATTAGAATGTACGTGGTTTAGGTTCAATCGCTTCGACAGTCAACGGCTTATAGCGTACTGGTTTGTACTCTAAACGGTTATCTGAAGAATACCAAAGGGTATGTTTCATCCACTCATCATCACGGCGACCGTATGGATAGTCTTCATGATCTGGCGGTAACTCATAATCCACAACGGTATGCGCACCACGACACTCTTTACGTGCAGCTGCAGAAATTAATGTGGCTTTCGCAACTTCATACAGATTTTCAACCTCAAGTGCTTCAACACGAGCAGTGTTAAATACTTTAGATTTATCTTTCAGATGAATATTGCGCACGCGTGGTTCAATCGCAAGAATTTGTCTCACACCCTCATCAAGCAAAGCCTGAGTACGGAATACACCTGCATGATCTTGTACGATATCACGAATTGCATCAGCAACATCTTGTGCATTTTCGCCTTGAGTCGACTCATCTAAATGACGAACACGTGCTAATGTTTTTTCTAAAACATTGGTTGGTAACGGCGCATAATCATCACCGTGATGCTTGGTCACATAATCAATAATATGCTCACCAGCAGCTTTACCAAATACAACCAAGTCAAGTAGTGAGTTTGTACCTAAACGGTTTGCACCATGTACAGACACACAAGAACACTCACCAATAGCATACAAGCCTTTTACAGGTTGTGTGTAATCACGTGTTCCTGTATGAGAATATTCTTTCGTTTCTTTATTATAGTGGGTTGTAAACTCACCTTCTTCAACACCTACTGGAATCACAACCTGACCATGAATATTGGTTGGAATCCCACCCATTTGATAATGGATTGTTGGCACAACAGGAATTGGCTCTTTAGTGATATCTACGTTCGCAAACTTCTTACCGATCTCAAATACAGATGGTAAGCGCTTCATGATCGTATCTGCACCCAAGTGAGTCATATCTAGCAAGATATAATCTCCTTTAGGACCACAACCACGACCTTCTTTAATTTCTTGGTCCATAGAACGAGAAACGAAGTCACGAGGCGCAAGGTCTTTTAATGTCGGTGCATAGCGTTCCATGAACGGTTCGCCATCTTTGTTACGAAGAATCGCACCTTCACCACGACAACCCTCAGTGAGCAAGACACCAGCACCAGCTACACCTGTTGGGTGGAATTGCCAGAACTCCATATCTTGCAATGGGATACCCGCACGAGCAGCCATACCCAAGCCATCACCTGTATTAATATAGGCATTGGTTGATGCACGGTAAGCACGACCTGCTCCACCTGTTGCCAACAATGTGACTTTTGCATGGAATACTGCAATGTTTCCTGTTTCTTGGTCATACGCTGTTACACCAAGAACATCACCTTCTTCATTGCGAATCAAATCAAGTGCGATCCACTCAACAAAGAATTGAGTACCCATTTTCACGTTGCTTTGATAAAGCGTATGCAAAAGTGCGTGACCTGTACGGTCGGCTGCTGCACATGCACGAGGTACTGCTTTTTCACCATAATTTGCAGAGTGACCACCAAAGGGACGTTGGTAAATCGTACCATCATTATTACGGTCAAATGGCATACCCAGATGCTCAAGCTCATACACCACTTTTGGTGCTTCACGAGTCATGAACTCACACGCATCTTGGTCACTTAACCAGTCGCCACCTTTAACAGTGTCATAAAAATGGTAATGCCAGTTATCTTCTTGCATGTTTCCAAGAGATGCACCAATACCACCTTGAGCAGCAACTGTATGAGAACGAGTCGGGAATACTTTGGTTAAAACCGCTACCTTCAATCCAGCTTGTGCGAGCTGATAAGAAGCTCGCATACCTGAACCACCACCGCCAACAATAACGGCATCAAAGGTAAGATTTTGAATATTTGAATAATCTTCTTTAGGGGTTATAGCGCCCATGATTTTTTCCTATCAATTCGCCCAGAAAATCTGGATACCCCAGATTGCATATACAAACACAGCAATAATTACTGCACTCGTTAATACTAGGCGCAAACCTTTAGCAGATGGACCCATCTGACGAGTAGTCACATAGTCTGTAAAGACTTGCCACATACCAATCCAAGCGTGCACAACCAATGATAAAATTGAAAGCAATGAAAGAACTTTCATTGGCAAAGTCATCATAAAGCCAGACCATTGTTCATAGCTAAAGCCGCTGTGGAATAAAATCCAACCCAAAATCACGACTGTATAAACAGCTAGAATAACCGCGCTAACACGTTGGAGATACCAATCGCGAGAACCTGAACCCGTTAAACCTGTAGCACTTTTCATTAGAATACAATCCACACAAAGGCTGCGATAATTGCTACCACAGATAGAACCAATGAAATTGTAGCTGCCACTCGACCACTTTGTAGTTCTTCATTAAAACCAAGGTCTGCGAGTAGATGTTTAATACCATTAATAAAATGGAAAATTAAACCTGCTACAAAAACCCAAACAATGAATCGTACTAAGAAATTCCCAAATATTTGTTCTTTTACATAAGTAAAGCCTTCAGGTGAAGACAATGACTTATCTAATATCCATAAAAGTACTGGAACCAACAAAAATACGATGACACCTGATAAACGGTGCAAGATTGATGCAATAGCCACGGGAGAGCGTAAGTTAACCGCTAACACCTGCCCCATGGACAAATTGACAGGTCTGTTGCTTTTCACAGCGGGCATCCTGTAAGTAGAAACTCCAGCTGGAGTTTGTTTGATTAATTCGAAGGAAAGCTGGCATCGTTAGGCGAGCAAATGCCTAAACTTTTAAACGACACTGGATTATAGAACGCAAACTAACAAAATTCAAACAACCTAAATGCATGCATTTTCAATATTTTTCATAAATAAGAATCATTTACATCTATTTTTAACTCGAAAATTCACTATTTTTCATAACATTTTTGCGCTATGTTATTATTTTTATAAATTAATTTAATTGTTTATTCTAACTTTGACTTTCATCATCCAAGTTTCCTCCTACAACCAAAGACCAATATTATGAAAAATAATAAGGAACATTTATTTAACGAAATACACAACCAACTTTTTGCATACCTTTTCGTCAAATATCACAAAATATCCTTTCATGGCGATAATTTTTTAAAAGAATTGGTATTTAGAAAATAAATAGTTATTAAAAATAAAATTTACCAATTTGTCGTATTTAATCATTGTTTTTTTCCATGAGAGTGCCTAATTTCATCTAAATTGAGCTAAATATGTGATATAGCGCAAAGCTTCATGAATTATGATTATGACTTTTTACCAATAAATGTTTTACTAAATATTTCGAGAGCAAATAACCGTGTTTCATAGGCTTTCATCATTCTAGTGCTTATTTTTTGTTCTTTTTTAAGCTTTTTTGCCTCTTTTTTCACATGATAGTTGCAATATGCACTGTATTTTTAAGCACTGCTTGCTGTACATTTATGTCGGGCAAAAAAACGTACCACCAATTCACCTAGATACAGCATGGATGCGATTAACATAGAGGTTAAAAGTTAATCCATAAGTATTATTGACAATTTTGTGGTAACGAATAATCTTTGTCCATGTTTATCCCCCTGATTGCGTTCATTAAAATACAATTAATACGTATCAGATCAACATTCACCAGGACAGGAGATCTATTGAATGTCTGAAGCAACTGGCAAGAAAGCCGTTTTAAAACTTGACGGAAAAGAAATTGAATTACCAATTTACAGTGGTACATTAGGTCCAGACGTTATTGACGTTAAGGATGTATTGGCTGCTGGGCACTTCACTTTTGACCCTGGTTTTATGGCTACCGCTTCTTGTGAATCTAAAATCACATTTATCGATGGTAACAAAGGGATTTTATTACACCGTGGTTATCCAATCGATCAATTAGCGACTAAAGCTGACTATTTAGAAACTTGCTACTTGCTTTTAAATGGTGAATTACCAACGCCAGAACAAAAAGCAGAATTTGATGCAAAAGTTCGTAACCACACTATGGTGCATGACCAAGTAAGCCGCTTCTATAACGGTTTCCGTCGTGATGCTCACCCTATGGCTATAATGGTTGGCGTTGTTGGTGCTTTATCTGCGTTCTATCACAACAATCTTAATATCGAAGATGTTAATCATCGTGAGATTACTGCAGTTCGCCTGATTGCAAAAATTCCTACACTTGCAGCGTGGAGCTACAAATACACTGTAGGTCAACCGTTCATTTACCCACGTAATGATTTAGGTTATGCAGAAAACTTCTTACACATGATGTTTGCTACACCTGCTGACCGTGATTACAAAGTCAACCCAATTCTTGCTAAAGCAATGGATCGTATCTTTACGCTTCATGCTGACCACGAACAAAATGCATCAACTTCAACTGTTCGTTTAGCGGGTTCTACTGGTGCTAACCCGTATGCATGTATTGCTGCTGGTATTTCTGCACTTTGGGGTCCTGCTCATGGTGGGGCGAACGAAGCTGTTCTTAAGATGCTTGATGAAATCGGCTCTGTAGAAAACGTTGCTGGCTTCATGGAAAAAGTGAAGACTAAAGAAGTTAAACTCATGGGCTTCGGTCACCGTGTTTACAAAAACTTCGACCCTCGTGCGAAAGTCATGAAAGAAACTTGTGATGAAGTTCTTGCTGCTCTAGGCATCAACGATCCACAACTTGCGCTTGCAATGGAACTTGAACGTATTGCACTTTCTGACGAATACTTCATTAAACGTAACCTGTATCCAAACGTAGACTTCTACTCAGGTATCATCTTAAAAGCGATTGGCATCCCAACAGAAATGTTTACGGTAATCTTCGCGCTTGCACGTACAGTAGGCTGGATCAGCCACTGGTTAGAAATGCACAGCGGACCTTACAAAATCGGTCGCCCTCGTCAGCTTTACACTGGTGAGACTCAACGCGATATCAATCGCTAATTCCTCGCAGGAAAGTAGCAAAACGACAAAAAAGACCGCATTTGCGGTCTTTTTTAATTGGTCACAATCAATATGTAAGATAACGAACAACAAAGCGCGGATTTTGAATAAAAAGCTTCAACAAGGTCTGCGCTGCACTCGAAGGTTGACGTGTACCTCGCTCCCAACTTTCCAAAGTTCTTACCGAAATGCCCAGCACCTGAGCCAGTTGCAATTGGGTAATTTGAACCTGCTTACGTGCTAGTACAATTTGCCGAGCCAGTTTCAAATCTTGTGTTTGATGAATGGATTGGTTTTGGATATACATTCTTTGCATCCCCACCTATTTTTATAATGTGATTAGAAGTCTCGATAACTATTCATTCTCAACATCACAGGGGGTGCGCGCCCTTGTGGCAATAAAAAAACGCCATTCCAAAATATTTCAAAAAATCGCCTGACGTTGTTGACCAACATCAGGATTCTGATTTGAATCCCATCCACAACTGCCTGAACACCAAACCCCAAAGCAATCGGTAGATGTCCATAAACAAAACAATATAAACAAGTATGCTGTTTTGAGTTGTCCTGCACAGGCAGATGCTGCATATGAGAATGTTCTGCAACATTCATGACCATCACACATGCAGGTTCTATCTGGAACTTTTTCGGTAATAAAGGCTGAGCAAACACTGCGATTTGACACAGGATTGCAAACAGCCCCAAATATGCAAAAGTGAAGCGAAACGCCCCTTTGTTATTGCTGTTTAACCGCGCTTGCTGGCGTATCATGATGCATGTTTGCCATATCTTGCTCACTCATTTTCGACATATCCATATCTTTCATATTGGACATGTCATGCTGCATTGAAGATGATGATTCATCTCCCGTTGAGCGCCACTGCTGCGAATAGCGGTTAATATCGTTATTATCTGAAGCAACGCTGTAATACAAAAAGCCTAAAAAAGTAAGGCCCAAGACCACAGCAATAATCACACCACGCCATCTACCTGATGACTTCTTATTTTGCGAATTTTCCATAAAAAAAGACCTTAAATTAAGAGATTAAAAATCTGAGAGCAATTAAAATTTAAAGCTCATGCGTGCCCAATAGTTACGTCCAATACTATCAAATTGTGTATCTGGGGCATAACCAAAAACACTGGCTCCTGCTTTGTTCAGATGCTCGGCATACGCTTTATTAAAGAGATTGTCTACACCCAAAGACAGATCGATTCCTGAACTCACATGGTAAGTCGCATTTAGTGCAACTGTGGTAAAGGCTTTACTTGCCCCCATGTCATAACCCACAACATTTCCCTCATGTAAGCTATAGCGGTTCTGTTGGGCGACTGAACGGATTAACATTCCCAAGGTATAACGATCTTGGATGTAACGTAGATTCAAACGCGCTTCTAAAGGTGCAATTTGCGGTAATGGGGTATGATCCGTGGTGTTTTGACCCCATGCATACATCAGGCTCAGATTAGTCTGAACGTGCGGCGTAAACTGATAACCTACACCTGCTTCAGCCCCTGCGATTGTTGCATCGACATTGCGAACCGTTGGATATAACTGTGAACGACTTGGATTGGCCTATTGCATGAGAATAAAATCTTTCACGACACCCGCATAAGCTGACACCCATGCATTCCACGACCCCTGTTGCCACTGTGTCCCAAGGTCGAGCTGTAAGGTTTTCTCGGTTTTTACAGCATCCATGTTATTGATGGTATCGGTTTTTACAGCATCCATGTTATTGATGGTATATGCACCCGAGGCTAAGGATGTACTGTATAACTCCCAAAAATCTGGAACACGTTCAACATAGCCCAGACCTACATAATTTTTTAAGCCATAACTCGGCAGATTATTTTCAATCCGAATAAATGCACTAGGTACGGTTTCAGTACGTTCACTTGGATTGGTAATCACATTGGTTTTTGATGTTGTCATTGCAACGTGATCAAAACGTGCGCCTGTCACCAATTGATTATCTGCACTTAAATGATAAGTGAATTCACTAAAAGCCCCATAAGACTGATATTTCATATTGCGCATATAAGGCTTCATGGTCATCATTCCGCTTTGCATTTTCATATCACCGCCATGATTCCAATGCTGCGAATCGACACCGCTGATAATGCTCCATTTTCCCCATTCCGTAGTGATTGCTAAACGTGAATTTAGCGTTTGACGCGCAAGCTCCATCGAACTTTTAGTCCCTGTATTCACACGGTAACTATAGTTATCCATGACATGATCGTTGTCGGTATAGTCAATTTGCGCTTCAATTTTCTTAATATGTTCAGTCAGGTTTTTCTTTTCTGCATGAAAGCCCAAGCTCTTACGTTTGAACTGCACACCATCCATAGAACGACCCGCATATTCAGAGTAGCCATCACCCGTGCCTGCATTCAGCTCAAGCCATGTATCATCATCAGGTGTCCAGCCCATCGCCACATCGGCAGTCCAGCGCTCCCAAGCCGATGGTACTTTATTCCCATCACCATCTTTATAACTATTGGATGTAGATCGACTGGTGGTTAGGCGTAAATATTTGGTTTCATCCCCCAAAGTCCCATCAAAGTTCTGATCTAAACGACCATATGACCCCACCAAAACACTTGCTGTCCCTTGATATGGTTTTTCACTGCTCAATTTGGGTGGAGTACGTTCAAATGAAACTGTCGCTGCTGAACCTGTTGTCGGGTAAAGTACAGTTTCAGGCCCTTTCACAACGGTGATCTTGTCATACGTCTCTGGTGAAATATAAGAAGTCGGCGCATCCATTCGCGCAGGACACGCACCTAACTTTTCAGTTCCGTTGGTCAACATTTTAATGCGGGAACCAAACATTCCCCGAAATGTAACGTCACCATTGGTTCCACCGCTACTGATCGCATTAAATCCCATAATACTTTTGAGATAATCTGCACCATCGGTTGCGGGCACAGGCTGGATCGGTTGTTTAGGGTCTGCAACAACAACTAAGCCATTCGCCTGATTGCCTTTTTCTGCGGTCACCACAATCGGAGCAAGCTGAATTTCATCGGTTGTTACTGATGATTGAATGGTAGTTTCTTCTGCATGTGTCAAATTTGAAGCAAGTACAACTGCAACCGCGAGCGACTGTAAAATAAATTTCGGCTGTGACATGAATTTTCTCTTTTATGCCATAAACAAAATCCTTGAGGCGTGACTCAAGAACATAATCGTTGTATTTAAAATTTTGTTTAAGCAAAAAGAGGGGGCGCTCGCCCTTGAGGTATGAGAAAAAGCCTTTGTAAAACAAAGTAAATATGTTTGAAAGTTTTTTGGAAAGCAATTAAACGAATCTGTAAGCGTTCAAAAACTTCTTTGATGTCGAGATCAAGAAACGCCACGACATGCCCATACACTTTACAATAAATACATTCATGACTTGGGTCATGTTGATGTTGCTGATCGTGGGACGTGGCATGCGACATGTGCATACCCTGCATATGAGACATCTCTGGCATATCCGCCATCGACATATCCATTGGGGCAGTTTTGTTATGAGTGGTTAACGCTAAAGCATCAGAAATAGTGGCACATACCGGAGAAATCTGAAATTTCTCTGGCAGTAGCGCCTGTAAAAATACGGCGATTTGTAACAGCATTGCAGCAAGTGCAACTACAAATCCAGTTCTTTGCAATGAGAGTCTCTACAATCTAATTTAAAGATAGGGCACGTTAGCCTCGGGCAGTCTACTATATTTATTTTGTTTTGAGCCAAAAAATTCAACGTAGAAATTTTAAGCTCACATTTTTGAGGAAATTGAACAGGTTTTTTCAATTGTGTAATATTTTCATCAAAAACTGAGTAAAAATGTTGGTTTTTCTGTATTTCAGCTAGAATTTTTTCATATTTAAGATCAATCCAAGCTGTGTTTCGTATATAGTATGACTACCTAAACGCCACCGTATACCCCTGTTATACTTTGCATTAAGCTGAACAATTAAATTTATAAATCAGCCTGATGTAAGCCTTATAGGAATAGGATTTTATTTGAATGAAAAATTTTAAAATTGCCCTTGCTCAATTCTCTCCACATATTGGCAATATTGAAAACAACACCCAAAAGATGATCGAGCAGGTCAATCAAGCCAAAGAACAACATGCTGATATTATTTTATTTCCTGAGCTCAGCACGATTGGTTACCCTGCAGAAGATTTATTTTTACGCCCAAGCTTAAAAAAACGCACTGAAAATGCCTTAACTGTTCTCAGTGCAGTAAAAGACATTGTAATGGTCTTTGGCTTTGTTCATCATAGTGACGATGGTCAGCGTTTTAACTCGGCTGCTGTCATGAAAGATGGTGAAATTTTAGGAATTTACAACAAACAGAATTTACCCAACTATAGCGTTTTTGATGAAAAACGTTATTTCACCACTGGGCAACAACATCTGATTTTTGAATATCTAGAACATAAATTTGGTGTATTGATTTGTGAAGATATTTGGAGTCTGAACACAGTTCAGCAACTCAGCCAGCTCAATGTTGATACTGTCTTGGTTCTTAACTCATCGCCTTATGAAGTGGGCAAGCCTCAACACCGCTTGAACACCATGGCAAAACTGGCAAAAGAACTGAATCTAAACTTGGTCTATAACAACCAAGTGGGTGGTCAAGATGACCTAATTTTTGATGGCTCAAGCTTTGTAATCAATCGCAATGGTGATGTTGCTTTACGTGCTGAAAGCTTTAAAGAAGAAATTTATTATACCGAATTTAATGCTGAAAACGCGGCTTATAAGCAGCAAGAAATTGCACCTGAACTTGATACAATGGCTGAGATCTATCAAGGTTTGGTCATGGGAACACGTGACTATGTTCAACGCTCAGGGTTCCCTGGTGTAATTTTAGGTTTATCAGGCGGGATTGATTCAGCTTTGACTTTAGCAATTGCGGTAGATGCTCTCGGTGCAGATAAAGTTCAAGCAGTAATGATGCCATATACCTATACATCACAAATCAGTGTGGAAGATGCCGCTGAACAAGCAAAACGCTTAGGAATTACCTTTGGTATTGCGGAAATTCACCCAATTGTGAATAGCTTCATGCAAACGCTCTATCCATTCTTTGGTGATCGCCCTGCCGATGCAACTGAAGAGAACCTTCAAGCGCGCGCGCGTGGTACTTTGCTGATGGGCTTATCCAACAAATTTGGCAACCTTGTCCTTTCAACAGGCAATAAGTCTGAATTGGCTGTAGGTTACTGCACACTGTATGGTGATATGGTTGGTGGCTATGCAGTACTCAAAGATGTCTATAAAACCATTGTGTTTGAATTGGCAAAATATCGTAACAGCATCAGCGAAACTCCTGTGATTCCTGAGCGTGTAATCACACGTCCACCTTCAGCAGAACTTCGCCCAGACCAAAAAGACCAAGACTCTTTACCTGCGTACGAGATTCTTGATGCGATTCTTTATGCTTATATCGAAGAAGATTGTAGCGAAACCGATATTATTGCACGTGGTTTTGAGCAAGAAATTGTTCAAAAAGTCATTCGTTTAGTTGACCGTAATGAATATAAGCGCCGCCAAGGTGCGATTGGCCCACGTATCAGTTCACGCGCATTTAGCCGCGAACGCCGCTACCCAATCATGAATGGCTGGAAACCTGGCATCTAATCTTTAGAATGCTATAAAAGCCCAAACACACGTTTGGGTTTTTTTATGATTTCAGTTTTTGTTAGGCACAAAAAAAGAAACCATGCAAGGATGCATGGTTTATAAAAATGGTGGCTATGACGAGACTTGAACTTGTGACCCCCGCATTATGAGTGCGGTGCTCTAACCAACTGAGCTACATAGCCGTAAACTGTGGGTGCATTATCTACAGATCTATAATGCACGTCAACTATTTTCCAATCTATCTGCTCATCAAATATGCAAAACCTTGTTTTTTGACTATAAATTAGCTTTTTCGCCACTAAATTTCGAATTTTTATCTCATTTAAAAGATGACCTTAAGCCAATATATGAAATTGCCAGTTTGCGGATATATGGATATTTCAAAGTAGATGAGTCAAAAACAGTTTGCCCAACACTAGGTTGGGCAAAATAATCAAAGAAAAAGTATGTTAAATCCCTATGTCACTGCTCGCTATTTTAAGCATCAGCACACTCAGGTTTTTTTTCACATTCCACTTTATTCCTATTACGGCATTGTGCTCAAGAAGTTCGCAATATGATCTAAACAAAAAAAGCCAATGATGACACTAATGCCAGCCAGTTAAGCAAAAAAATGCAAATTGCTGTAAAAATGAGTGTATGCAAATACACTCTATATTGAGGCATACGCCTTTAGAGTCGGCAGGTAATTTGCCTAGACATTTAGAGCATTTATTAGAAAGTTCAAAAATGTATGTATTACCTGAAAAAAGGCATAGGCTGTGTCCGAGAGTAGTTAAAGCAAAACCTGCAAAATATCCAAAGAAAAAATGCCAATCAGCTTAACTGACTGGCATTACAGTGATGACACTGGCTTTTTCGATGTGATCTTACCAAATATCGGTATCGATCTTTTTCTTAAATTCTGGATGGTTATCTAACTTAAATACAGGCTCTTTTACACCACAATTGAGCTGTGAACGATAGTCTTTTAGCATCATGCGTAAGAATGGCATCAGCAAGAGAATCGCAATCAAGTTAATCGTTGCCATGATCCCCATCGACAAGTCAGCCATTGACCAAACTAATGGAACGCTGGTAATCGCGCCGAAGTACACCATAAACAACACCATCAAGCGGAAAATAAACATCACCACACGGCTGTTATTGATGAACTGGACGTTACTTTCTGCGTAAGCATAGTTCCCTAAAATCGCAGAGTAGCAGAACAAAAATAGAATGAATGCAAGGAAGTCACCACCATAGTGTCCAATCTGGGTTTCGAGTGCATGCTGAGTCAGCTCAACACCTTGCAAGCCAGAATTGGTATAAACACCTGAAATCAAAATGATAAGTGCCGTACTGGTACATACCACAAAGGTATCTACAAATACACCCAACATTTGAACCAAACCTTGGTTGACAGGATGGTGTACATCCGATGCTGCCGCAGCGTTTGGCGCAGAACCCATCCCCGCTTCGTTTGAGAACAAGCCACGTTTAATGCCTTGCATCATCGCCATAGATACCATGCTACCGAAGAAACCACCTGCAGCCGCATCAAACTGGAATGCCTTGCTAAAGATCAGGTAGAAAATGTGCGGAATAATGTCGTAATTGCTGATACAAATATAAAATGCAATTGCTAGGTAAAGACCCGCTTTCAGCGGTACGAACATTTCGGCAAAATGTGCAATACGCTTGATACCACCAAAAATGGCCATTGCCGTAATGGCAACCAAGGCTAGACCGACCCAAGAAATCGTCAGGTTCAAACCACCCAGTGGTAGCACGATATTGGCTTTGTCCCAGCCCCAAGCATGTGATGAAGCATCAATCATGGCATTGGCTTGTACCGAGTTAAATACAAAACCGTAAGCCAAAATCATTGCAAGGGCAAAAACAATCCCGAATGGTTTGCTCTTTAGACCTTTGGTGATGTAGTACGCAGGCCCACCACGGAACTGTGCGTTATTTTCATCACGAATTTTAAACAACTGTGCCAAAGAGGACTCAACAAATGCTGAACTCATGCCTACAATTGCAGTGACCCACATCCAAAAAACCGCACCTGGCCCACCAATTGCGATCGCCATTGCAACCCCGCCGATATTTCCCACACCAACACGGCTTGCTAAACCTGTTACAAAAGCCTGAAATGGGGTAATCCCATGTTCATCTTCCCCAGGTTGGCGACTTTCTTTCATCACTCGAATGCTTTGTAAAAACATTCGAACTTGAACACCACCTGTCACAACGGTATAAATCAAGCCGACCGCAAGTAGTAAAATTACCAAGAAATTCCATAATGGGTCATTTAATCTTGAAACCCACTCCATGAGGAATGCATTTAATTCCGAATTCATTCAGACGTCCTTCTAGATTATACGGGATCACTCTTTTGGATAATTCAGCCCGCTTTCGATATGTGTTTGCCTCGATTGCTTGCTATCACATGTATGTTCCATGAAAGGTTGAACTCAATTTCCCCCACAAAGTCTGAGTGATGGTCAACATGACAAGCTGTTTGCTTGGTATGAAGCACCGCATCTATACTGTGCTGCACAAGAAAATTGTTCAGCCCTCAACAAAAAATTTTTGACTGGCACAAGTTAGAATTAACAAAAATCTTTAGAAAAGATTAATAATCAAACAGCATGAAGAAATCCCATTCTGCAAAATTGCACCAAAAAAATCTATTGCACTAAAAAAAGACGCAATTATACCGATATGAACCTTAAATCCAACTTATTTTTTAATTTTTGCACCATTTTAGTGATTAAATTTCAAACGCTTTTTTATGATTATTTGATCAAGAATTTAGATTGTTTAGATTAAATAAACAACATTTTTTCTTTTCCTAGTCTATAAAATTCCGACTTTTTACTATAACAACAGTTAGTTAAAGTTGACCATTTAGTCTAACAATTTAAAAGACCATGATTAAACAGTCACTCCTATAAATGATTTGTGGTTTTGCTAGCCACTGCCCTGCTCTATCGTTTATAGTGCTAAAAAACCATTAACTGATCAAATTACAGGAGTATACTTATGAACTTGGAGCAAGTTCGCCACGTCGATGACGCCATTACTTCACGCCATTCAGTACGTGCTTTTCTAAACACCCCTGTTGACCCACAAATCATCCGTGACATTTTAAGCGTTGCCAGCCGAGCACCTTCAGGGACCAATACACAACCTTGGAAAGTTTACGTTGTTACAGGCAAAAAACGTGATGCGATAGTTGAACGTGTCTGTCAGGCTCAACTTGAAGTAAATGAACATCCTGAGCTAGCAGAAAAATATAAAGAAACCTTTGCCTATTATCCTGAAAAATGGATTTCACCTTTTATTGACCGCCGCCGTGCCAATGGTTGGGGACTGTATAGCTTGTTGAACATTCAACGCGGTGAAAAAGAAAAAATGGCGGCACAGCAGTTGCGTAACTTCAAACTGTTCGATGCACCTATCGGTCTGTATTTCACAGTTAATAAAGTGATGGGTATTGGTTCAA
Organism: Acinetobacter brisouii; assembly: GCF_008993995.1. GTDB lineage: Bacteria > Pseudomonadota > Gammaproteobacteria > Pseudomonadales > Moraxellaceae > Acinetobacter > Acinetobacter brisouii_A. The sequence goes on along the minus strand of NZ_BKNN01000012.1, from coordinate 19,626 downwards.
AAATGGACATTGCCATGATGATTCAAAATGTGATGGTGGCTGCTAAAGCACGTGGTTTAGACACTTGCCCACAGGCTGCGTGGAATCATTTTCACCCAATCGTGCTTGAAGAAATTGGTGCGCCTGAAGATGAAGAGTTAGTGTGTACTGTAGCTTTAGGCTATGCAGACCCAGATGACATTGTAAATACCTTCATCACTCCACGTGAACCTGTAGAAAGCTTTAGTGTATTTATTGAAGAATAAATACAACATGTTATAAAAGGTCATCGCTTGATGACCTTTTTATTTTAAAGAGAGATCAGTTAAAAACTGGCACTTTGAACTGCGCCTTGAAAATTCAGACAATCCAAGACTCTTTTTTGCTGGACTTCTGTCAGTTGTGAAACGTCGAACCAGCGATATTCAGAATGTTCTTCACTCAGTTGAATTTTTGCCTGCTCAGGTAAAGAACAGCGAAAAATAAAAGCATGTGAATTCACTGCTCTGTGATAATACACGCCACTCAGATAAGCAATCTCGACATCACAGCCCAATTCTTCCTGACATTCTCGAATTAAAGCCTGATGAATGGTTTCTCCGACATCCAAGCCACCACCAGGCAAGCCCCATGCCTGATTGGCATAAGTGGCTTTAAGCAATAACACTTGCTGGCTGTGATTGGTGATGACTGCATGAGAACTCATGCGATATAAGTCATGAAAACCCACTAAGATGCCTGCTGATTTTTTGTCAGACCAAGGTCAATGTCCGTCATTTTCCAATTCCAGCCATCACGAGTAAAAATAAACTGGGTATCGGCACCTTGCACATGCACCACATGAATGACAAAGTGGTTTAAATCTCGATAACCTGCATGGTACTGTAATTCAGTACTGGAAAGCTCAGACGTTGAGTCCTCGGATGCTGTATGACTCATGTTCGCTTGCATGACATTACTACTATCATCTAGCTTTTGGTGGCTAACCAGTGATTGAGAGAGCTGTTTACCTTGTAACAGTAAAATCATGGTTTTAGGGGTCACTACCGTATCTAAAACCGCATCGGTAATCGGTTCACCCATATATGCACCTAAAAGCTTTTTCCAAGATGGACGCTCTCCCTGATTTAGATCGGTGCCAAACCATTGTGCATTCATTTGTGGCTTCAAGCTTTCTTTGACCGCATCATAGTCAATATATGCTGAAATCCGTTCAGGTTGATTATTTTCGTAAGCTTGTTTCAGTTGGTACATCATCCAATACGGCGATGCCAACCATGCTGACACCAGCATAACCACCATGACACCAAGAGCAACAATGAGTTTTTTCACTGTAACTTTACCCTGCTTTTTAACCACAAACCAAAGTTTCTTAATGTAACCGATTCTCACTTTACATGTTGTAACGCTTTGCTGATTTATGTAGCAATTGCTTTATTACAACACCGTATACTGGGCTTAAACGCAGAAACATAACAATCAACGGCTGAATTTTTTGGCAAAATCCGCCACAATAGACCGATAGTAAAAAGCCTAATTTTTGAGAAAAAGATGAGTGATTTAGCCTTTATTCAATATCAACTGAGTGGTGTTGATGCACAAAAATTTCTGCAAGGACAAGTGACCTTACATGTTGAGCGTCTTGCCGAACAAACCCCGCGCTATACCGCAATTTGTGATTTAAAAGGTCGTATCCAGTTTGGTTTATGGCTCAATAAATTAGATGCTGAACATTTTGAATTGGTGGTTACACAAGACCAAAGTGATGAATTTGCCAAGCATATTAAAAAATATGGTGCATTTTCTAAAATGACGTTGACTCTAGTTGGTGAAGTTTATCCAACACTCACTTCTGACTCGACCAGCTTTGCAGCAGAAGTTACAGATATTTCAGCATGGAAACAACACGCCATCGCACAGGGTCAAGCCTACATTTGCCAAGCCACGGCACATGAGTTTCAACCCCAAGAACTGCGTTTACATCAACGTGAAGGCGTACATTACGATAAAGGCTGTTATATCGGTCAAGAGATCGTGGCTCGTTTATGGTTTAAAGCCAAACCAAAACATTGGCTGCATTTAGTTGAAAGCACGGGGGACGTCCCTGCTGTTGCAAGCAAACCTCATGCAGATGTTGAAGTCGTAAATAGCGTTGAGACTGCAACAGGTTTCCAAGCCTTAGTGGTTGCCAAACCTGCTGCATTGGCAGAACTGGGTTGGACAGTACTCGATTTACCTGAAGCCTTAAATGGGGACATTGCTCGCCCTCAATAACACTCTATTTAACTTTGGGCAAGCTCAAGTTTGCCCAAAGTGCTGTATTCAAAAATCCCACAAATTGCCCTCGTTTTCTTCTCATAATTTCTACAAAATAACCAAAATTTCACAGAATACACTTCGAGTTACTTTATGAAAAAACTGATTGCTGCCCTTGGACTGAGTCTGATGACCATGGGACTGGCACATGCCGATATTGCAACCCTAAAAGCCAACCTGCAAAAAAACTACCCAGATATTACGCCACAGTCGATTCAACCCACCCCAATTAAAGACATTTACGAAGTCTATATGGATGGTGAAGTGGTTTATACCAATGACGAAGCGCGCTATTTCTTTATTGGGAACTTGGTCGACTTAAAAAACAAAGTCAGTCTAACCGAACAGCGCCTACAAGAACTCAATAAAATTGATGTAAAGACACTGCCACTCAATCAAGCCATTAAGCACGTAAAAGGCAATGGTAAACGTGTGATGTATGTATTCAGCGACCCCGACTGTCCATATTGCCATGCTTTAGAAGAAGAACTGAAAAAAGTAGATAATGTCACTGTGTATTTATTCTTGTATCCATTAAAGAATTTACATCCAAATGCAGAAACAATGGCACAAAAAATCTGGTGCTCAAAAGACAAATACAGTGCATGGGAAAACTATGTACTTGATCGTAAACAACCGACAGGCAAAGAAAGTTGCACTACCCCTGTACAGAAAAACCTAGAATTGGGTGAAAAACTGCATATTGATGGCACACCAACATTCTTCTTAAAAGATGGTCAGCGTATTTCTGGCGCACGTAGTGCCGATGATATTAATCAGTTACTGGATTCCGTTCAGTAATTGGAAGCACCTCAGTCCAATCGGCTGAGGTGCGTTTTTAATGATTATTGATCGTCTAACGATTCATCACGCTGAGCAAAACGGCTCGCCAAAATACCACACACAATCAATTGAATTTGATGGAACAACATCAAAGGCAACAAGATCAGACCAATTGGCTGTCCTGCAAAAATAATCTTGGCCATCGGTACACCACTCGCCAAAGTTTTTTTAGAGCCACAAAATAAAATCGCAATCTGATCTTTCTTTTTAAAGCCCAAAGCACGGCTCGAATAATGAATCAGCAACATCACAATCGCCAGTAACACAGCACATACAATAAATAGAGTCAACAAAGTTCCTACTGAAACCTGATGCCAAATCCCTTCAATGACTGCTTCACTAAAAGCCGCATAAACCACCATCAAGATTGAGCCTTGATCAACCACCTTAACCATTGAACCATGCTTTTTAATCACTGGGAAAAGTTTTGAACGGCAAATTTGCCCCAAAATAAATGGAACAAGCAACAAAGAAACAATATTCAGGACTGCACTAGATGAACCTGTATCATGCTGAGACAAGGACTGACTAATGAAGATACTGACCAAAAACGGCGTAATAAACATCCCGAAAATATTGGATGCTGAAGCGCTACAAAGTGCTGCTGGTACATTACCTTTGGCAATCGAAGTAAATGCAATTGATGATTGCACCGTAGAAGGCAACAATGCTAAATACAAAACCCCCAGATAGAGTTGATGCCCTAACAGCGGCTCAATCAATGGTTTTAGTACAAGACCTAAAATTGGGAACAAAATAAAAGTTGCTGCAAAAATACACAGATGTAAGCGCCAATGGGTTAAACCCTCCATCACGGCTTGGCGTGACAACTTTGCTCCATGTAAAAAAAACAACAGCGCAATTGCACAATTGGTCAATTGTCCAAAAATACTGGCTGCATGACCCTGAATCGGTGCAAGACTGGCAAGTACCACCATGCCAATGATCATCAGGCTAAAATTATCGGGTAAAAAACGTGGTCGAGCCATTTTACATCCTCTTGGTCGGTTCGCCTCGGCTGATCTCTCTGGCTTCATGAGATATTTCAGATGACTTTTCACATATTAAAAGAACATCATCCAAATGAAAAAAGAGCCTTATCTTTCTGAATAATTGATTAAAAAATCACTTGCGCGATAGTAAACCGAGTCGCTTTACGGGTCAATCTACCACCAGAAAGTCATTAACATGCTGACTGCAATAAACCCTAGAAGCGTACTGAGCATCACAGCTGCAACCGCTCGCTGCTCCAATCCATACACTTGCCCTAAAATTCCAAATACAATTGGCATCGGCAGTGCCGCAATCAAGGTTGCTGCTTGTTGCATGTCCAAAGATGCATTCGATAAAATAAAAATAGAGCAAAAATAACACTGGGCATAAGTAGAATTTTTAAGCCAACCAGCAGTAAAGTTTGATGGTCAAGTGCCCGCAAGCGAATACCAACCAAACTGCCCCCCAATCACCAGCAATGCCAAAGGCGAAGCTGTTTTACCGAGTACAGTCAACAGATTATTCAAAATCTGTGGCAAGTGTAACTCAAATATAACAGCACACATTGCCAGTAAAATAGCAATAACCAATGGATTTTTTAGCAAATTTTTAACTGCATGATAGAGCATAACAGAAGTGCGATGCTGTGCTTGCAACCCTGCTTCTGCCAACAATAACACCATCGTCATCATTAACAGATTTTCAATCATTAAGGTTAAGGACAAATAAATGACCGCACGATCAGGCAACAATAACGGCAAGATTGCACTACCAATCAAGCCTGTATTCGACATGGATGCACCCATCGACATCACTGCGGCTTGGGTCAACGGATAAGAAAAGTGACTGCGATATAGCCTGTAAGCTAAAGCATAAATTAATAGTGAGCCACCCGCATAGGCAAATAAATAAGGTGGCAACCAGATATCATGCAGATTTTTACTGGCAAGTGAGGATAAAATCAGAGCAGGCAGCGCTATTTTAATGACATAGCCACCTAAGCTCTTAATTTGTTCAGCAGTGAGCAAGCCAAGCTTGACACTGCCATAGCCTGTTCCTATGAGGAGGAAAATTGGCCGTAGAATATTCAGAACCAAATGAAAAAAATCATTTAAGATTCAGAAAAAGCGTGGAATAAGTTTTTAAAACCATGCGGCTGAGAACGTAAATACTGCGGTGCAACCTGAATTGGCTCACCCAAGGAAACTGCGGCATGCCATACCCAACGTGGGTCATACAAAATTGCACGTGCTAAGGCAATCGCATCAGCTTGATGATGACGTACAATCATTTCTGCCTGTTGAGATTCAGTAATTAAGCCCACTGCAATCACGGGAATATGAACATGTTGCTTAATTTCTGCAGCAAATGGCACTTGATAATTCGGTTCAATATCAATGTGCTGCTTTTCATGTAAACCACCACTAGAAACATGCACATAAGCTGCACCCACTTTTTCAAGTTGCTTGGCAAGTTCAACACTCGATTCAAGTGTCCAACTGGCATCGGCTTGCGATTCCATCCAGTCGGTTGCAGAGATACGCACGCCAACAGGGAAGCCTTGTGGAACAACTTCCAAAACTTCAGCAAGCACTTCAAGAGTCAAACGCATGCGATTTTCCAAGCTGCCGCCATATTGGTCTTGGCGCTGATTCGACAACGGCGATAAAAACTGATGCAACAAATAACCATGCGCTGCATGAAGTTCAATCAAATCAAAACCTGCATCAACCGCTCGCTGTGCCGCTGCGACAAAGTCGTGTTTCACTGCCTGAATTTCTTCAAGTGTTAATGCATGTGGCGCAAGATCTTTTTCTGAAAAAGCAATCGCACTCGGTGCTACAGTTTGCCAACCATGTGCATGTTCAGGTGCAAATTGCCCACGACCTAACCAAGGTTTATCAGTTGAAGCTTTACGACCTGCGTGCGCCAACTGCACACCAAACGGCATTGGAGAAAGTGTTTTCACTTTTTGAAGTAATGTCTTAATTTGGTCACGTTGCTGGTCATTCCACAACCCTAAATCAGCATAAGTAATTCGTCCCTCAGCCTGTACAGCTGTTGCTTCAACAATACATAGCCCTGCGCCAGATAAAGCATAATTTGCCCACTGTTGTTCATGCCAGTAGCTGACTTCACCTGCTTCTGTTGCCGAATACTGACACATCGGTGCAATAATGACCCGATTTTTTAATGTCAGATCAGCAAACTGAATGGTTTCAAATAATTTTGACATCGAACAAAGTTCTCCTGTTTCATTAAAATTGTTTGGTAATACTTAAACCTGCACTCCAATTGCGCCCTTCTGCGGGTTCAAAATAGCGTCCATCTGGTTTTGTTGTATCATTCACAATCACTGAACCAATATAGTTTCGATCAAATAGATTATCAACACGAGCATAGGTATTGATTGCCCAGTCCTGCATTTTCCACTTATAACCAACATCAATTGCTGTCACGGCATAGCTTGGAGCTGCATCAGAGTTCTGATCATCTACATAAATCTTATCCATATAACGTGCTTCAATACCTGCAAAAGCCCCAGTTTCAGGCTGCCAAGCTAAACGGGCAAATGCCTGATTTTTTGCAATACCTGGAATTGAATTTCCTTTTTTGACCGTGCCAGACGAAGATGTGAAATCTGTGTCAAAGGTTGCATCTAAGTGGCTATAACTGGCCTGCGCTTTTAAATCTCGCCACAGGTTTTTATTCCATGAAAACTCAATACCTTGACGCTGAGTTTGATCAACATTTTGATACGTTGCCCGACCATTCACCATTGCATACGACACAATGTCATTTTTAGTGTGAATTTGGAAGGCTGCCAAGGTGAAATATCCCCAAGGATTTTCAGACTTCAAACCCACTTCATAGTTATCACTGCTTGAAGGTTTTAAATCAAAGTTAAACCCTGCTGCACCATCTGGTCGATAAGCCATTTCGGTAAACGTTGGGGTTTCAAAACCTTTGGCGTAACTGGCATAAGCCAACAATTCAGGTAAAATCTGCCAGCTTAAAGTCGCTGAAGGCAATGTTTTCGAGTATTCAGTTTTACCACTGTCATCGCCATTTACAGTTCCATATTTATCAGGCGCAGAAGTGTAGTGATCTTTAGACTTGTAATGTACATTACTATAACGCACGCCCATATCTAAACGCCAAGTCGGTAAAAACTGCCAAGATGCTTGCAAATATGGATCAATATTCCACAAGGTATTGTCTTCATTACGGCGTAAATTGCCTTTGACACCATAGTTGCCTGCGGCATCATAGTTTTCATAACCTTTACGGTCTTCATCCATTGCATCGAGCGCAACACCCGCACTCACTCGGGTATTTGGCAACAAATCTGTACCTGTCCAGCGGAAATCCGCACCATAATAATTACGATCAAAATCAATCACACCACCTGCATTATTCACATTGGTTTGAGTGGATTTTGGAATAGATTGGTACTGGGTCACATGACGGTTGCCAACATAAGTCATGGCGTACAGTTCATTGTGATCATCTAAAGGTTTTGTCCACGTTACCCCTGTTTGAGTTTGCTCAATTTCTTTACGGGTATTGTACGGAGCAATTTTAGGATCAATTTGTTTTGGGTTTTGCTCCCATAAAGCACGTGTTAGCCCCATCGGATCATCGGCATTGATTTTAACGTAGTTGGTTACCCAGTTCACTTTACTGCCATCACTCAAATTCCAAGTGAGCTTGGCATTATTGAGTACTTTGTCCGCAGCACTATGATCACGATAACCATCGGTATCAAAATAAGATGAACTAATGACATAACTCGGTTCATTTTCCGCATGTGCGCCACCTTGCAGCACAATCGAACTGTTACTACGTTGATCACTACCACCTGAGTAGCCCATGGTTACTGAGTCTCGACCCTGACCTTCTTTGGTGGTTGCTAAAATTGCCCCGCCTGAAGAGTTGCCATATAAAGAGGAAAATGGACCTGTGAGAACTTCTAAATGATCGAGGCTTTTTAAATCAATATTGGAGGTTTGCCCCTGACCATCGGGCATGGTGGCAGGAATGCCATCGACATATAAACGAATGCCACGCACACCAAAAGTCGAACGCGCACCAAAACCTCGCATAGAAAGCTGCAAATCTTGTGCGTAATTTTCACGGTTATTGAGCTGTAAACTTGGAATTCCCTTCACCACTTCGGTCAGGTTCACACCAATGTTGTCTTGCTGCTTTGGCGCGTCTACACGAAAAATCGAAGCTGGCGTTTTTGCATAACTAGTTCCCGTGTGGGTTGCTTCTACTTTAATTGCAGGCAAATCCTGTACTGTCGAATCATCTTCAGCATAAAGACTTTGACAAATACAGGCTGTGAGCAATAACAGTGTGCTTTTTAATGTCACATGAACATGCAGATTACGCATTATTTACATCCTAAATTTTATGGAGGGAGAGCAATGGTGGGCATTGAAAAGTTCAAGCAAAAATAGGCTTGTGGAATGCCAAAGGTCAGTAACCTGACAAATTGATGTTTAAAATCATAAAAATATAGGAGCTATTGTAGTAATGCATTTCACTGAACACAAGTTACAGATATACCTGTTTCAGTGTGCGTGCTAAAGTATGGATTTGATCGTTGTTGTTAATATCCAGTTATGCCTGAATTACCCGAAGTCGAAACCACCAAAAATAGTCTAGCGCCCTTGCTGCATCAAACTGTTCAAGCTGTTCGCGTGCGTCAACCTCAATTACGCTGGGTGATTCCGCAAGATGTAGATAAATTACAAGGTCAAAAACTGATTGGATTACAACGACGTTCCAAATATATTCTGGCCGAGTTTGAACACGACACCATGTTATGGCATTTGGGGATGTCGGGCAGTTTTCGGATTTGCAAGGCGCAAGATGAACTGCGTAAACATGATCATTTCATTCTCGATTTTGGGGAACTTCAGCTACGCTACCATGACCCACGCCGCTTCGGTTGCATCGTCTGGCTCAATGCAGATTCGCAGCATAAGCTGCTTGACCCGCTTGGGCCTGAGCCACTGACTGATGCATTTAATGCTGCCTACCTGACTGACAAGCTCAAATCCAAGCAAGTTGGTATCAAAGTTGCACTGATGGATAATCATATTGTGGTGGGTGTGGGCAATATTTACGCAACCGAAAGCCTGTTTAATTTAGGCATTCATCCTGCCCAGCCTGCTTCGAGTTTAAGTCCACAACAGGTTGAAGCACTGGTTGTTGAAATTAAACGTATTTTAAGTTTTGCTATTGGTCTTGGCGGCTCAACCCTCCGAGACTATACCAATGCGATGGGAGAAAATGGCTATTTTCAACAAACCTTACTCGCCTATGGGCGTGCTGGTGAAATGTGCGTCAACTGTGAAACAACGCTAGAAAATATCAAGCTGGGTCAGCGTGCCAGTGTCTTCTGTCCGCAGTGCCAGCCACTTAAAAAAAACACAAAAACAAAACAGTGAATAAGAGGCTAAAACTATGCAAACTGCAATCGTACGACATATTTTGGTGAAAGATAAAACACTGGCTGAACAGCTCAAGAAAAAGATTCAGTCGGGTGCAGACTTTTCCAAAATTGCTAAAGAATACTCCACTTGTAACTCTGCCAAGCGTGGTGGTGAGCTGGGTGAGGTCAAAAAAGGGCAGCTTGTGCCTGTCATTGATAAACTGGTCTTTAGCGCAGCCGAAAGAATTTTACACGGGCCAATCAAAAGCCAGTTTGGCTTTCATTTGCTTGAAATTAAGTTCCGTACGGATTTCTAAATAAATCAGATGCCAAAGACAGATTGGCATCTGATTCAGTTTCAACCCTGCTCAGATTTGGCTGTCGGGTGCATTTGGTAAGTCCATGCTTGGACAATCTCACCTGACTCCAATTCCACATCTACAATGACGCGCTGATACTGAAAACCTTCAAAATCATCGAGCATCTGCCAATGATGTGCCAATTCATCTGTCGAGAACAATAATCCTTCGACTTGTGCTGCTTGAGCATCAATGACCAACGCGGGTAAGCCTTCATCGGGTCCCCAATCTAACGTATGCACCACCCCGCGCACATAAGCTTTTTGCCACTCACCATCTAGATCACCCAAAATATGTTGATTGGGTTGTCCTGGGCGCAACGTACCATACGCAAATAATCGATTCATGAAAATATCCAATCAAAAAACACGTCAAAAAATAATGCTGATCATCAAATGAAGTTTTTTTGATGCTACCTAGATTTTCCTATGCCCGCCATATTCAGCATAGAAAATACTGTGTATTTTATTCAGCAAAGCGTTGGCTCTTTAGCAAAATCTAAAACCATTTTGTTCAATCAAGATCAATAAAAAAATGCGACTCGCTTGAGTACTATTTTTTATTCACAATCAACGACTCCGATACTCTTTAGGGTTCATCGGTCGGCTATGTTTCCACAAACCGCGTTTACGTTTTTTGGCATCATCCTGCAATTCATTCAAACGCTTTAACCGTTTTGGGTGGCGCACATAGTCAGCATAGACCCATGCAATCCCATCTTTTATCAAGGTTTCACTCACACTCTCACGTCCTAAATAAACATCGGCAACCACACGACCATAACGATCCATATCTGCAACATTCAATGTCACAATTCGTCCTTGCAGCATTTTCTTAAGATACCTCTGAGCTTCTTCACCAAACTGCTGTTTAGACTCAGGTGCATCCACATAAGCTAAACGCATTCTTTGAGATTGCCCAAAATAAAATAGACGTCGGCAATCAATTGTATCGCCATCTACAATCGCAAGCACTCGACAGCGATATTTCCGACCTTTTTTAAATGGTCTCAACAATTTTTTTAAGTAGGTATTAAGTTTCGTAATCGCAATCCAAAGCAGCATGCCCCCAATTACTGCCAAAACCCACGGCAACCATTTTATCCAGTGTGCAAAATCAATCATCATCTTCAATATATCAAGGAAACATCTGCCATATTTCGAGTCAATAACATACTCAAATTGGCATAAAAAAAGAGGTAAATATACCTCCTTTCTTTATCAACACAATTATTTCTTTTTCAATTCATCACGAATTTCACGTAACAATTGAATATCTTCTGGCGTTGTTACAGGTTTTGGAGCAGCTTCTGCTTCCTGTTTACGGCGTAATCGATTAATTAATTTAACCATAACAAACACAACCCATGCCAAAATAATAAAGTTAATGAAAATGGTGAGGAAGTTACCGTAGGTTAAAACATTGACGCCTGCCTTTTGCAATTCTGCTAAAGATTGCAGGTTATTTGGATTATTACCCAACACGATAAATTTCTGGGTAAAGTCAACACCACCTCCCGTGATTGCCGTGATGATCGGCATAATGATGTCTTTGACCAATGAATCAACAATTTTACCAAATGCACCACCGATGATCACACCGACAGCCAAATCAATCATGTTACCCTTTATCGCAAATTCGCGAAACTCTTTTAAAATACTCATGGATGAAGACTCCAATACTCATTTGGTTTGTTATTTATTCGGTGACAATTGACCGAGTGAAATCATGTAATCTGCTATTTAATTTAGCGTTTTTAATTAAAAAATCTTGAATACTCACGGTATTACAACAAAAAACTTCTCTAGGATTAACCAGAGATACAAATTCATTTATTCAAAACAATAAAGCCACCCGATTGGGTGGCTTTATCTTTACAACTCAAAGCAATTAGCCACGAGAAGCACGTTTACGTTCATTTTCAGTCAAGAATTTCTTACGAATACGAACTGATTTAGGTGTCACTTCAACTAATTCATCATCTTCAATAAATTCTAAAGCTTGTTCAAGCGTGAATTTAACTGCAGGTGTTAACGTTAATGCTTCATCTGTACCCGATGCACGCATGTTAGTTAATTGTTTTGCTTTAGTTGGGTTTACAACCATGTCGTCTGAACGAGAGTTCATACCCACGATCATACCTTCGTAAACTTCTAACTGTGGTTCAGCAAATAGACGACCACGGTCTTGTAGCGTGAACAAAGCAAATGCCAAGCAAGTACCGTTAACCATAGAGATCAACACACCGTTTTGACGTTTCGCAACTGTACCCTGTTTTGCAGGACCATAATGCGAGAAGCTTGAAGTCATGATCCCTGTACCAGAAGTCATGGTCAAGAATTCAGAACGGAAGCCGATCAAACCACGTGAAGGAACAGTTGCTTCAATACGGATACGACCTTTGCCGTCAACTTCCATATTGGTTAACTCGCCTTTACGGTTACCCATTTGTTCCATTACAGAACCTTGATGTTGTTCTTCAACATCAAACGTTACGTTTTCGTACGGTTCTTGGATTTGACCATCAACTTCTTTCATGATGACTTGCGGACGAGAAACCCCCATCTCGAAGCCTTCACGACGCATGTTTTCAATTAAAACTGAAAGGTGAAGTTCACCACGACCAGAAACTTTGAAACGGTCTGGACTGTCAGTGTCTTCTACACGAAGTGCTACGTTGTGAATCAATTCACGTTCAAGACGTTCACGGATGTTACGTGAAGTCACGAATTTACCTTCTTTACCCGCAAACGGTGAGTTGTTGACTTGGAATGTCATCGAAACTGTAGGTTCATCTACAGACAATGGCGGTAAAGCTTCAACATTTTTCGGATCACAGATCGTGTCTGAAATGTTCAGTGCATCGATACCCGTAATACATACGATGTCGCCCGCTGATGCTGAATCAACATCAATACGCTCTAAACCGTGGTAACCCATGATTTTCAAGATACGACCGTTACGTGTGTTGCCTTCTTTGTCAATCACAGTTACAGGTGTATTGGTTTTTACTGAACCACGTTGAATACGACCAACACCGATAACACCCACGAAGCTGTTATAGTCAAGTGAAGAAATCTGCATTTGGAATGGACCATCAACATCAACTGCTGGTGGTTCAACGATGTCAACAATCGTTTCGAACAACGGAGTCATGTCTTCAGCCAACTCTTCTGGTGTAGGACCAGCAACACCGCGTAAGCCTGAAGCATAAACGATCGGGAAGTCTAACTGTTCGTCAGTTGCACCCAAGTTGTCAAACAAATCAAAAACTTGATCAATAACCCAATCTGGACGCGCGCTTGGTTTGTCAACTTTGTTAATGATCACGATTGGTTTCAAACCACGCGCGAACGCTTTTTGCGTTACGAAACGAGTTTGTGGCATTGGACCTTCTTGTGCATCCACAAGAAGTAATACGCAGTCAACCATTGACAATACACGTTCTACTTCACCACCGAAGTCAGCATGTCCCGGGGTGTCCACGATATTGATACGGTAAGTCGTATCAGTACGCTTGTCCAACCAAGTGATCGCCGTGTTTTTTGCAAGAATGGTAATACCACGCTCAGATTCAAGCGCATTCGAATCCATTACACGCTCAATCTCGCCCGCGCGATCACCAAGAGCACCTGATTGTTGTAAAAGTTTGTCTACAAGAGTCGTCTTACCATGATCGACGTGCGCAATGATGGCAATGTTACGGAGAGTTTTGATATCTGACATGTAAATTCGATACGCCTAAAGTTTGAGGGCAAATTATACAGAAAAAATATAGATTTTAGTAGTGACAGTTTATTGACAGCAGCATTTTTTTCATCGGTCAAACCGATTTTTAGTTTGTAAAGGGATGTAACTCGATTAGAATAGCCGCATCTTGCTTAGTATATTCCCCAAAATTCCATGTCGGATTTCGATCACTCATCTCATTCCCACTCTCAACCCGATTTATTGTTAGGGCTTGATGACAAGCCAAAACCGCTGATTGCATTCTTTGCAGCCTTACAACATCTTCTTGCGATTCTTGTCCCGATTTTAACGCCTGGTTTACTAATTTGTGGCGCTTTAAAAGTTCCTGCCCATGAAACCACCATGATTTTATCGATGTCTTTGGTGATCTCAGGGATTGCAACGTTCTTGCAATCGAAAAAGGTCGGCCCATTGGGTGCAGGCTTACTGATTGTTCAAGGCACAAGCTTTAACTTCATTGGTCCAATCATGGCGATTGGCAGCATGATGATTGCCAATGGCACGCCTTATCAACAGGTGATGGCTGCGATTTTTGGTGTGGTGATTGCGGGCGCATTTATTGAAATGGGCGTATCACGTATTTTGCCGTGGGTGAGAAAACTGATCACTCCACTCGTTACAGGCGTCGTTGTGCTGATGATTGGTCTGACTTTAATTAAAGAAGGTCTGATCAGTATGGGTGGCGGTTATGGTGCGATGGCAAATGGGACATTCGCCAACAGCGACAACCTGATCATGTCGAGTGTGGTGCTTGCAATTATCATCGTGCTCAACCGCATTCCTGTGGTGTGGATTAGAAGCTCAGCAATTCTACTGGCTTTGGTGATTGGCTATATTTTGGCGGGTTTTATGGGGCATCTGGATTTCACCGCATTCCAACAAGCCCCCGTTTTTCAGTTACCAACACCGCTGCATTTTGGGATCAGTTTTGACTGGTCACTATTTTTACCGTTTGCCTTTATTTACTTGGTCACTTCTCTTGAAGCGATTGGTGACATTACGGCAACCAGTAAAATTTCCAAACAGCCTGTGACTGGCGAAACTTGGATGCAGCGTATTAAAGGCGGTGTATTGGTAAATGGTTTTAACTCACTGATTGCAGGGATTTTCAACACTTTCCCAAGTTCAGTATTTGCCCAAAATAATGGCGTGATTCAACTGACAGGTGTCGCAAGCCGCTATGTCGGGATTTGGATCGCGGCATTGTTGGTTTTACTTGGTTTATTCCCAAAAATTGCAGGCGTTGTACAGGCTGTTCCTGAAGCCGTACTCGGTGGTGCAGTCATGGTGATGTTTGGCGCAGTTGCTGCATCGGGCATTAATATTTTGGCAGGGATTAAACTGGATCGTCGTGCCTTGCTGATTATTGCAATTTCTTTGGCACTTGGTCTTGGCGTTGCACAAGTTCCTGATTTCTTAAAGCACATGCCTGAACTTATGCGAAATATCTTCAGTTCTGGTGTGGCGACAGGTGGTATTGCGGCACTGTTATTGAATTTAATTTTGCCTGAACAGTCAGAGCAGTAATTTTTAAAACAATGTCCAATCACTCTTGCGGATTGGACATTTTTATTTTTGTAGGGTGTCATCATGGATCCTCGAAGTGAAGTCGTCTTGCGTCAACAAGACCAGCTCAAAGGTCGTGTGTTATTTATTCATGCACCTCAAGATCAATTGCTCACTGAACTCAAAAACAGTGTAGAGGGTTGTATCTGGACATGGAATTTTGCCGATCATCAAGCACATCTGGCACAAGGTTTCGACAGCCATTTTTCAATTGAATTTCCAGCACAGGCTTTTGATCAGGTTGTGATTTTTGTTCCCAAATCCAAAGAGTTGCTGAATTACATTATTCATCAAGTCGCCAGTCATATGCAGCTTGGACAATCGATTTTCTTGGTGGGCGAGAAAAAAGGTGGCGTAGAGCGTGCAGCCAAACAGCTCCAAGCATATGGCAAAATGCTCAAACTCGACAGCGCTCGTCATTGCCAATTCTGGCAACTGGTTTTACAACAACAAGAAACGCTGAAACCACTTGAGGTATGGCTAAAAACCTATGACATTCAAGTTGGTGAACAACAACTTAAAATCTGCGCCCTGCCTGGGGTGTTTAGTCAAGATCACTTGGATGTCGGAACAGCCGTACTTTTGCCATACCTCCATCAAGTAAAATCGGGTAAACTCGCCGACTTTGGCTGCGGTGCGGGCATTATTAGCTGCTATTTAGCAAAACTGAATCCACTGAATGTGATCCATGCGCTTGATGTCGATGCATTTGCATTAAAGTCGACAGCATTGACCTGTCAGCATAATGCGATTCCCGAATCACAAGTGCAAACCCAAGCGGTCACAGGCATTCAAGATGCTCCGACAGATTTGGCTGCTTTAGTGAGTAATCCGCCATTTCATCAGGGTATTCACACGTCTTATACCGTCAGCGAAGATTTGTGCAAACAAACCAAGCGTCACTTGCAAGTACAAGGTGAGCTGTGGATTGTCGCCAACCGTTTTTTAAATTATCCGACTTTAATTGAGCAGCATTTCGGGCATTGCGACACGAAAGCTGATCAACAAGGCTTTAAGGTGTTATATGCCTGTGCAACTGCAAACAGACAAGGAAACTAGATGAGCGAAATGAATGAACATGCGCACTTACAACGCAGGTTAGGTGCTCGCCATCTGAATATGATCGCGATTGGTGGTTCAATCGGAACAGGGTTGTTTTTAGCTTCAGGCTCAACCATTAGTACCGCGGGGCCTGGTGGTGCATTACTGGCCTATGTCCTGATCGGGATTATGATTTACTTTTTAATGACCAGTCTCGGCGAACTTGCCACACACAATCCTACTTCAGGTGCATTTTTTACCTATGGTAATAAGTACGTTGAAGAAGGTTTTGGTTTTGCTCTCGGCTGGAACTACTGGTACAACTGGGCAATTACCGTTGCTTTTGAACTGGTTGCAGCACAGTGGATTATGGCATTCTGGTTCCCTGAAATTCCGGGTTACTGGTGGAGCTTATTGTTCCTGATCATTATTTTTGCAATTAATGCCATGTCGGTAAAAGGTTTTGGTGAAAGTGAATTTGTCTTCTCACTGGTCAAAGTGGTGGCTATCGTCATTTTTATTTTGATTGGTCTTGCCACGATTTTAAAAGTGATGTTGACGCCAAATGCCCTACCATTTGCCAACTGGACACATAAAGATGCGCCATTTGTTGGTGGATTCCAAGCCATCATTGGCGTGGCGATGATTGCAGGTTTCTCATTCCAAGGGACTGAAATGGTTGGGGTTGCTGCAGGTGAATCCAAAGACCCTCAAAAAACGATTCCTTTAGCGATCAAGCAAATTTTCTGGCGTATCTTACTATTTTACGTTGTGTGTATTTTCATCATTGGCACACTCATCGCTTATGATGATCCGCGTCTGATTCAAGCAGCAAGCAGTAACAATATTGCCCTTTCGCCATTCACATTACTGTATGAAAAAGCTGGTTTTGCCTTTGCTGCGGGTCTGATGAATGCCGTGATTTTAACTGCGATTCTTTCCGCAGGTAACTCTGGAATGTACTCATCAACCCGTATGTTGTGGGATATGGCGAAAGAAGGTCGCGCACCACGCTGGTTTGCACAACTGGACAGTCGTGGGGTACCAATGCGTGCCTTGTATGCAACCACTGCGATTGCAGCTTTATCACTGCTCACCAGTTTTATGGGTAAACAGGAAATTTACAACTGGCTCCTGAATATGTCAGGCATGTGTGGTTTTATTGTCTGGTTAGGTATTGCGATTTCACATTATCGTTTCCGTAAAGGCTATATTGCTCAAGGCTACAAATTAGAAAATTTAGCATATCGCGCTAAATTCTTCCCTTTTGCGCCTTGGTTTGCTTTTATTCTGTGTTCAATCATTATCTTAGGACAAAACTATCAAGCTTTGCTTGGAGAGAAAATTGACTGGTTAAGCCTACTTGCAACCTATATTACCTTGCCATTATTTTTGGTGGTTTGGCTCAGTTACAAGTGGATTTACAAGACCAAACTCATTCCTTACGACAAGATGGATGTGAAACCAATGCAAGATGATGATTAATTCTTCGCTTGACATTTAATTTTTTAAGTTTATTATTTCGCCGATATTGAATTTCGGCACTATCCCCGAACGGATAGATTTTATTGAGGAGGACATCATGCCAGTACTAGCGAGCTTAAAACACTAATCGATTTGGCACGATGTCATCTCACGGACAGGTGTACAAATCTCATCTGTCCGAATGCAAAACCTAGCATTCGCTAGGTTTTTTTATACCTAAAATTCGGACAAAAACAAAAATAACTTGAGAATCATCTAAATGAGCATTCAAAAAATTTTAAATGCTGAGGGGCACTTTGGCGTGCCTGTGAAAATTTTCACCCAAGACATCGATCACGACAGTATCGAACAGCTCAGCAAAATGGCACAACTGCAATTTATTCACTCACACATTGCCGTCATGCCCGATGTCCATGTAGGCAAAGGTGCAACTGTTGGTAGTGTCATTCCAACCAAACACGCGATTATTCCTGCTGCGGTTGGTGTAGATATTGGCTGTGGCATGAATGCTATTCGCCTGAATCTAAAAGCCCATCAGCTACCTGATAATTTATCGCCATTACGCCATGCGATTGAACGTAAAGTGCCTGTTGGTTTTAATATGCATAAGCAAGTGAAGGCAAAGGCATCCACGCTGACGCCGCTTGAGAAACGCTTACAACCCATTTTACTTAAACATTCAGGCTTGGTGCGTATGCTTCGACAGTTTGATGCTACATGGCAAAAACAGCTAGGCACTCTCGGTGGCGGCAATCACTTTATAGAGCTATGCCTCGATGAAAATCAGGATGTCTGGATTATGCTGCATTCGGGTAGCCGCGGTTTGGGTAATGTAATCGGCACTTATTTCATTGAACTCGCCAAGAAAGAGGCACAACATCGTTTCGGACATGTGCCAGACAAAGACTTGAGCTATTTTGCAGAAGGTTCAGCCAGTTTTGATGACTATGTTGAAGCGGTGGAATGGGCACAAAGTTATGCCTATGAAAACCGACGTGAAATGATGCGCCTGATTTTAGAAGCGATTCGTCCAATTTTACCGTCATTTCAGATGACCAAAGAGGTGATTAACTGCCATCACAATTATGTTAGTCAGGAAAATCACTTTGGAGAAAATGTCTTTGTGACACGTAAAGGAGCGATTCGTGCACGTGAAGATGAGCTCGGGATTATCCCGGGTTCAATGGGTGCTCGTTCTTATATTGTTCGAGGTAAAGGTCATCCTGAGTCCTTTTGCTCCTGCTCACATGGTACAGGTCGAAAAATGAGTCGCAGTAAAGCCAAGCTTTTGTTTAATCAGCAAGATCTGATTGCACAAACTCAAGGTATTGAATGTCGTAAAGACAGTGGCGTGATTGATGAAATTCCAAGTGCTTATAAAGATATCGATCAGGTGATTGCTTATCAAAGTGACTTGATTGAAGTGGTACACACCTTAAAACAAATCTTATGTATTAAAGGTTAAATAATGAAACTGAAAAATATGCCCAAAATTAAAGCACGTAATCCTGTTGCACTCTCACCACTTTTACATAAAAGTGGTCTGCATGACAGTGAAAAACCCAAAGCACAACATCGCCGTGATCGAAAAGCAATGAAATGTGAACTCAAATCTAAAAACTGGCTATAAAAAAAGCGGCTCTGATGAGCTAATGCCAGTCAGTTAAGCTGATTGGCATTTTTTCTTTGGATATTTTGCAGGTTTTCCTTTAACTACTCTCGGACACAGCCTATGCCTTTTTTCAGGTAATACATACATTTTTGAACTTTCTAATAAATGCTCTAAATGTCTAGGCAAATTACCTGCCGACTCTAAAGGCGTATGCCTCAATATATTGATAATACTCA